>NZ_JAQMUH010000070.1:0-5717 GCF_028331025.1 Anabaenopsis arnoldii
AAATTTTGTGCATAACCACCTAACCAATTCAAATCCGAATCGGACAAGTCGGTCAGGGTGGGGAAAGACAATACGTTGGATATCGCCGTCGATGATTCGTTCCAGAATGGCGAGGAATTTTTTCCGTTTAAAATTGAGTCCGCTGCCAACTTCTGAAATAATTTCAGCCTCTGGATATCTTGTGCGTAAGTGTTCAAGTTGTCGTTTTCCTTGGGAGTGACATGCTGCATCAAAACTTCATTAAATCAACTACTTTTAGTCTAGGGTGATTTAGTAATATTTACTCGTTTTAAGCAACTAAGCTACAATTAGTTACACGTCTAAAAATCGAATTGCATAATTCATCATTATTGTTCCTTAGCTTTCGTATTTTTCATAAGCAGCGACAATGCGTTGAACCAAGGGATGGCGGACAACATCTTTTTGAGTGAATTCACAAAAGCCAATACCTTCAACATTTTTGAGAACTTGTAAGGCTACAGCTAGTCCGGATTTTTGGTTCAGGGGTAAATCTGTTTGTGTAGTGTCACCTGTAATTACCATCCGAGAGCGGAAACCCAAACGAGTCAATACCATTTTCATTTGGGCGGGTGTAGTATTTTGGGCTTCATCGACAATTACAAAAGCATGGTTGAGGGTGCGTCCTCGCATATAAGCAAGGGGAGCAACTTCAATGACACCACGTTCCATTAAACTGGGGACTTTTTCTTGATCAATAAATTCATAGATAGCATCGTAAAGGGGGCGAAGATAGGGATTAACTTTTTGCTGCAAATCTCCCGGTAGAAAGCCCAGTTTTTCCCCCGCTTCCACAGCCGGACGGGTTAAAATTAACTTTTCCACCTGGTTATTCAGGAGTGCTTGCACAGCAACGACAACAGCCAGATAAGTTTTACCTGTTCCCGCCGGGCCAATGCAGAATGTTAAGTCATGCTTACGGATATCTTGAATGTATTCGCGTTGGCGAAAGGTTTTGGCACGAATTTCTTCACCGCGAAGAGTTTTAGCTAAAACATCTCGCTGTAATTCTTGCAGTTCTCCTTGGCGATGATTATCTAGGGCTTGACGAGCTGTTAAAATATCGGCACTAGAGATAGTGTTGCCCTTAATCCAGATTTCTTCAAGCGATCGCACCAATTGAGCCGCCAGATGAACTTGCGCCTCCGTACCACCAATATGTAGTTCTTGCCCACGCAACACCAAATTAGCCCCTGTTTGCCGGGATAAGAGTTTGAGATTTTCCTCTCTATCACCGCCAAGAGCGATCGCACTGGGAATATTAGGCAGCTGAATGATTAAGGCATCTGCCATAAGTATGTATTGCTTAATTTATGCAATTCGTTTTTTGACAACTAAATTAATTTTAAATTGAGAACTTTTGACAAAAAAACGGAATATCTGAGCGGGATTAAACCAACGCTCAGACTTTCTCTTAGTTAACTAGTGAGTTCTTGGTTTGACAACTGGTCTGGGTATATTTACATTTGTGTCTCGTGTTTTAGGTTCTGACGATTGCTGTCCGCGCGCTGCCGAAGGCGATCGCTCTTGCTGGTCGTCCTCAGAAGACATTCCATCTCGACCTAAACCATTGCTGCCGTACATATCCAGGTAGACTGATTGTCCAGCAACTTCCGCCGCAGCCGCAATCACCGTTCTCATTGCCTGAATATTGCGTCCTCCTCGACCAAACACTTTACCCTTATCTTTGCTATCAAAGGCAATGCGAATCCAAACCCGTTTAAGCCCGTGAGCAGTCTCACAATCAATACTTAAACTTTCTGGAGATTCTAAAAATGGCTGCATCAAAAACCTAACTAACCCAACATAATTGGGACTAGCATTGAGAGATTTAATTCCGGAGTTAAGATGCGGTTGTGGCACTGACCTGTTCAAAAACATTGGCTTTTACTAAAATGCTACGGACGGTATCAGTGGGTTGGGCGCCTTGTTGGAGTCGCTTGACGATACCGGGAACATCTAGTCGCACTTCATCAGTTCTGGGGTTGTAGAATCCCAGTTCTTCCAGGGGACGGCCATCACGGCGAGCAAGGCTGTTAATGGCGATAATGCGGTAACTTGCTTCCCGCTTTTTGCCGTATCGCTTCAAGCGCAATTTAATCATGGTTGAGGAACAATTCTCCTAATCGTATTGGTTGGTACTAAAATGACAATTTTAGCACTTGCCTAGCATTAGCTGCTAGGAATCATGAACGGTGGAAAAATTCTAAAGATTGCCGAAGCCCTTCTTCTTTTTATCTTTGTTCTTTTTCTTCTTCGTGGTAGCACCGCTATTATAACCCCGCCATCCAGGAGCCGAGGGAGGATTAGCACCACCGGCAAAAAGATTGCCCATACCGCCGCCGCCAAACATTCCTGGCATTCCTGCCGGCATTCGACCTTGTCCCATTTGCTGCATCAGACCGCGCATTTTTTGGAAATCAGCCACTAATTTACTCACATCGGGCTCTCTATAACCAGATCCCTGAGCGATGCGCCGCCGCCGACTCGGAGAACTCGCCAATAAATCCGGGTCTTGGCGTTCTTGGCGGGTCATGGAGTTAATCATGGACTCGCAGCGCTTGAGCTGGGTTTCTCCCTCCTTCAGTTTGTCATCGGAAATCTTGTTCATACCGGGAATCATCTTCATAATCCCGCCTAATGAACCCATATTTTTCAACAAACGCAACTGCTTGAGGAAGTC
Organism: Anabaenopsis arnoldii; assembly: GCF_028331025.1. NCBI lineage: Bacteria > Bacillati > Cyanobacteriota > Cyanophyceae > Nostocales > Nodulariaceae > Anabaenopsis > Anabaenopsis arnoldii. Next base: position 2,702 of record NZ_JAQMUH010000070.1, read on the forward strand.
ATTAAAGTCAAACTTTGCTGAAAGGATTTTATCCTGCATTTTTTCAGCATCGGCCAGGTCAAATTCTTCCTGAGCTTTTTCTACCAGAGAAAGAACATCACCCATACCCAGAATCCGAGAAGCCATGCGGTCAGGATAAAAGGGTTGTAGCGCCTCCACCTTCTCACCTACACCCACGAACTTAATGGGCGCTCCTGAAATCTGTCGGACTGACAGCGCCGCACCACCACGGCTATCACCATCTAATTTGGTCAGAATCGCCCCTGTAATGCCGATTTGTTCGTGAAAGGTGCGGGTGAGATTTGCTGCCTCTTGACCAGTCATAGCGTCTACAACTAGCAAGGTTTCATGAGGTTGAACAGTAGCTTTGATGCGGGCTAGTTCCCCCATCATCTCCTCATCAATTTGCAGACGGCCAGCGGTATCAATAATTACTGTGTTCACACCCTCCGCCTTGGCACGTTCCACACCTTGGCGGGCTATTTCTACCGGGTCTGCATCACTTCCCATCTCAAACACTGGGACGTTAATTTGCTTACCCAAGGTCAGTAGCTGGTCAATAGCGGCTGGGCGGTATACATCTGTGGCTACCAATAAACAGGTACGCTCTAATTTCCGTAAATGTAAGGCTAACTTAGCAGTAGCTGTGGTTTTACCAGTACCTTGTAACCCAGCCATTAACACAATTGTTGGCTTCTGCTGAGTCTCGGCCAGGGGAACATTTTCCTCCCCCATGACCCGCACCAATTCATCGTGAACAATTTTGATAAATTGCTGGTCAGGTCGCACACCAGTCAGCACTTCGGCTCCCTGTGCTTTGGTTTCGACTTCGCCAATAAAATCTTTAACTACCTGGAGATTGACATCTGCTTCCAACAAGGCGCGGCGTACTTCCCGCAAAGCATCTTGAATATTGGATGGAGATATTTTGTCCTGTCCCCGTAGCTTCTTCCAGGCACTTTCTAAACGTTCAGATAAAGCATCAAACATAATGTAATTACAGGTAATTCGCCAATGGGTAAGCCCAAATCACCCCGGTTAAAACCTTCTGGGGCGATTGAGAATTTACGGTCAAGTTGTCGCGTGCTATTTACAGCTTAGTAGTTTTTATCCCGACTTGAACAATTCACTAGTATTGCCTTCTAACTGTGTGCCATTAGTGGGAGCGATCGCTAGGCTGGCGGGATCTTGAATGGTGAGCACTCCATCGGTTAAAGTACCCACTTGCTGCTGAATAATTTGTGCTGTAACTAAATCTAAAAAGCATCAAGACCTGGTACAGCAACATTAGCAAAACAATTTGACTACCCTATCTAGTGAATCTGTTTAAAGCCTTTTTCAGGCTCATGAAGTACACACCAATTCCCTATTCCCTGTTCCCTGTTCCCTGTTCCCTGTTCCCTAAAACTAAAAAAATTTGTACCTCACGAGCATGGTAAATGCTATATTCAGACTCAAGTATTTAAAAGGTTTAGGGATGTAGCGGTAAAAACCCCCACATTCAAATCCTATGATACTCTCCTTTCAATATGCTTCTATACAGGAATTTCGGGAACAGAAAGACCTACCGATCGTTGGGCTACACGAGCAGCATCCAATGCAGACAATTCTCCGTTACCTGTAATGTCTCCCAGAATAAGCGGATCAGTGACTGGGAAGGCTCTAAATCCTGTATCCAACCCTACACTCACCCGTGCAATCAAGGAGGCATCAAGAGCGCTGTACTCTTGATTTCCTGTGGTATCTCCGAACTTTGCTACTAGTTGGACTGCACTATCTCCCACCAATCCAGCACCTGGAATGATTTCTAATAAACCAGAATTACCGTAGGTCGCACTCTCAGGAACCTCAGCTGTGAGGAAAATTAAATCGGTGTTATTGCTCAAAGCAGGTCCAGCCAGGGTAAACACAGCTTGTCCTGTTAAAGGATCAATGGTATTAGAGGTGAAATTCCAACCCGATGATGGAGCTACATTTGCTTCCGTAATATTCAGGATACCCGGATCATATTGCAAGGTGAAGCTAATATTATCAACACCGTTGGGGTTACTTATCCGGATGGGTAGACCAATGAGGTTATCCCCCGCGGGAACATCTACACCTTGACCCGGTGCGCGGCTAAAGTCAGGTAAGCTCAGGACTGGTGCTGTCTGACTCTCCACCGTAAATTCCAATTGAAATTGACCACCTGGGGTACCATCACGATCTACATCGATTAACTCACCGTTAGTATAGACCAAGCCATCTGGGCGGCTCTCCAGGGTCAGGGTGTAACTACCCGGTTCTAGGATATCACCAGTCTTAACAAAGGTGAGGGTCTTAGCAGTTTCATCCCAAATCAGTGAGCCATTGATGATATTTCCGGCACCATCTCTGAGGGTGATGTCTGGTGAATCGGCTACATCTAATCCCCTGTAAAGGTTAAGGACACTGAGATTTAGGTCAGCATCGAATGTCAAGACAAATCCGCCGCTAGTCTGTGTAAATACGTCGGCGCTGGGATCTCCCTTTAAGGGAAAGGTGAATGTACCGATATTGCCGGCTGCATCTGTTTGGGTGGCTATGATGCTTTTATCTCTGTTTCCAATGATGGTGATGTCCTTTTCTGTCAGGCTGTAGGTGAAGTTGCCATTTTCATCCACCTGGGCTGTAGCAAGAACTTCACTATCTTCTTCAATGCCGTACTTGATGGTGACATCACCACTACCTGGTTCTGCTGTACCTACTACAACTGTACCTACTACAGGGATATCATTTTCTTCACCAACCCTGGTAATGGTAACCGCGGGTGCTATGGTATCTACGGACAAGGTAAAGGCAGGGGATGTACCGATATTGCCGGCGGCATCTGTTTGGGTGGCGGTGATGGTTTTACCTGTTCCCTGTCCAATGGTGGTGATGTTGGCTGGTGTCAGGCTGTAGGTGAAGTTGCCATTTCCATCCACCGGGGCTGTACCAAGTTCTGTACTGCCGAAACTGATGGTGACATTGCTACTACCTGGTTCTGCTGTACCTA
>NZ_JAQMUH010000071.1:0-29548 GCF_028331025.1 Anabaenopsis arnoldii
AAGTTTTCATCCACTGAGAAGTAGATATTATCGTACCAATAACTAGTAGTGTTACCAGTACCTTGGTTGGTGACTGTCCAGGAGATGTCAATGGTTTCTCCCCAACTAACATCGGTGACGGTAGGTGTGATGTCGCTGACGATTAAATCTGGTAAATCTGAAAGCAAATTTGTTACAGTCATAAATCACTCTTTCTTAAAATAGTTATTGCCTATATACAGTCATTTCTCTGTCTTATGCTGCCTTACCATTACCCGTTTCAGTGAATATAAATACAGATAGCTCCACCGTAGTTTCAGGTGAGAATATGTGATTAGTAGTTTAAAAAGCGGTATTACACTTGCTAAATTATGACCAACTTTAACCTGAGCAAGTTAAGTAAACACATCTAAATGTTTACTACTAAGGTTAGATATATAACGGAAAGGTTACCAAGTCAACTTATTGTTAATTTTATTTACCAAAAAGCTAGGTAAGGGTAAGAAAATCTCTCTCCAAGCTCAAATTGGCTGATTTTGACTGATTCGCTATGATGGAATGTGTACAGGAAAACACAGGAGTGGGTTTTTAGATGATAATCAATAGTCTTACCTAAGAGGATGTTTGAAAAGTCATGATTAGTGTATCAAATATTTTTAGATCCCCCTAAATCCCCCTTCTCAAGGGGGACTTTGACTCTAGTTCCCCCCTTTTTAAGGGGGGTTAGGGGGGATCAAGAAGTGTCTAAAATCACCTTATAAAACTTATCAAACATCCTCTAAGCATGACCATGGACACTCCTCAGCAGGGGGTAGGGGTGGAGAATTAGTTTGCAGCATGGGGAGAACTATGTCAAATTACGATAGGCGATCGCTAAAGCCCCTTTTGTTTTATAAACGAGGGAGTATTAAGCGGTTACTCTTAATCCCTATTGATTTTTAATTACTTATGCACGCTCTTTCTATTCCCACCTGGATTATTCATGTTTCTAGCGTTATTGAGTGGATGGTCGCCATTTGGTTAATCTGGACTTATGGAGAACTCAGCGGTAATCGCACATGGTGGGGATTATCTCTGGCTATGTTACCAGCTTTAGTGAGTGCCATGTGTGCCTGTACCTGGCATTATTTTGATAATGCAGCATCTTTAGAATGGTTGGTCACGCTGCAAGCTGCCATGACCTTAATTGGTAATTTTACACTTTGGGCTGCTGCAGTTTTAATCTGGCGTTCTACTAGGTCACAGGAGAAAACTGAGACTGTCCCTACCCAACTTACTGAATCAAAGTCATGATTTCTAAAGAAACCCTATTTGCTCTTTCCTTGTTTCCCTACTTGGGTTTTTTGTGGTTTATTAGTCGTACTCCCCAAACGCCACGTTTAGCCCTTTATGGATTTTACGGAACCCTGGTGTTTGTTGCGATTACCATCCCTGCGGGAATTTACTCGCAATTACATTATGGGGTTTCCTTGGCTAATGTGGATTGGTTACATGGAGGTGCAGAAGTTTTTTTAACCCTTGCTAACATTCTGCTAGTGTTGGGGTTTGCCCAAGCGGTGAGAGAATTAAAAATGAAAAATTAACGCCATCAGCAGATAACACTCGGCAAAAATGCCAATACGATAAATAATTTATAGGCTGAAATAAATGGAAGTAATACCAGCAATTGACCTATTAGAAGGGCGCTGTGTTAGACTTTATCAGGGAGACTACTCGCAGTCGCAAGTTTTTAGCGAGAACCCGGTGGATATTGCTAAACAGTGGGTTGACCAAGGCGCAAGCAGATTACATTTAGTTGACTTAGATGGGGCTAAAGCTGGTAAGGTAGTTAACTTGAAAGCTATTGCAGCCATTGCTGAAGCAGTGTCTGTACCCATTGAAATTGGTGGAGGGTTACGCGATCGCACTAGCGTTCAACAAGTATTTAATTTAGGAGTAGAGTGGGCAATTCTGGGAACCATAGCCGTAGAACAACCCCAACTAGTACAAGAACTCTGTACAGAATTTCCCGAAAAGGTTATCATTGGTATTGATGCTCGTAACGGACTAGTAGCCACTCGCGGTTGGTTAGAAACCTCGGAAATTTTAGCCACCCAGCTAGCTGTGCAAATGCAAGAACTGGGTGCAGCAGCCATCATCTACACAGATATCCACCGTGATGGTACACTCATAGGACCCAATTTAGCAGCCTTACGAGAACTAGCACAAGAAATTTATATCCCCATCATCGCCTCTGGTGGAGTGAGTTCTGTGAGCGATTTATTGAGTCTCTTGGGTTTAGAAACACAGGGAGTAAAAGGCGTAATTGTGGGTAAAGCCCTATACACTGGTGATATTTACCTCACAGAGGCAATCAAAGCCGTAGGACCAGGGCGTATTCAAGATGTCCCCCCCAATCTTGATTCGAGCTTCGCTTAAAGAACTATTATACCTTAATTCAGCCGTGAACACAACATCAGCCAACAATTCAACGTCGGTTTTTCGTCTGTCTCCGTTAATTCGGCTGACACTATTAAGCCTATATATAGCACTGACCATCCCATTACCGTTTTTATCCCAGGTAACAGCCGCGGCCATACCCCCAGTATTATTGTGGGTAGGAATCAGCATTGGCTTTGTAGGTTTGTATGCGGTATTGACAGAGCGAGTAATTGTCGATGACCAAGGGATTCAAGTTACCTACCCCTCCTGGGTTCCTAGCTTCTTTCGCAAAGGATGGATTTTATCTTGGTCAGATGTGAAAGAATTAAAACCCCGCTCCACTGGTCAAGGGGGACTAGTTTATTATTTTCTCAGTCGGGATGGAAAAGCTTATTTATTACCCATGCGCGTAGCTGGATTTTCCCGCTTGGTGAAAATGGTAGAAGCCACAACCGGAATTGATACTACAGATGTTCGCACCTTAGCGCAACCGTGGATGTATGTAGTTTTGTTAGTATTCACCCTGCTGCTGTTATTAGTAGATGCTTGGACTATTAATACAGCCTTAGTCATTGGTCATTAGTTATTGAACTTGCAAAATCACAGCCACACCACCCAAATCAGGCTAGAACAAGTTAACTTGTTTGCCAAGCTTAAACCCCAACTTCAGGGATACCCCATACTACAGGATATCTCCTTTGGGGTGTTTCCAGGCGATCGCATTGCCATTGTCGGTACATCGGGTGCTGGTAAAACCTCCTTGTTGCGGCTGATCAACCGCCTGTGTGAACCTACTGGAGGTAAAATTTATCTCGGAAATCAGGAATATAGCCAAATTCCTACCATACAGCTACGCCAGGAGATCACACTGGGATTACAAGAATCAAAACTGTTAGGAATGACAGTGGGGGAGGCTTTAGCTTATCCTTTATTTTTGCGTGGTTGGTCTCAAGCAAAAATTCAACCCAGAATTAACCATTGGATAGAACAACTCCAGATTCCCAGTGAATGGTTAACAAGGACAGAATTACAACTTTCTACCGGACAGCGACAACTAGTAGCGATCGCCCGTGCTTTAGTTATCCAACCACAAGTTTTATTATTAGATGAACCCACCTCTGCTTTGGATGCTGGTAAAGCAGCCAATCTCATGCAAGTCTTAATTCAGCTAAATCAAACTCATCAAACAACAATTTTGATGGTAAATAACCAGCTTGACTTAGCCCGGGTATTCTGCACCCGATTATTATACTTAGAGCAAGGTCAGTTATTGACAAATCAAACAGCATCTGAAATCAATTGGATTAACCTAAAAAAACAGTTGACAGAATCGGAAACCCAAGCAACCCAAGAATGGATTTAATCCCATTAAGAACGTTGACTAATAACTGTAGAGCGTGAGTGAGTAAATCTTTCCTTGGTTAACTTAGTTGGCGGTTGCGGAACATTGGATTTTAAACTTTCCATATTAAATCTATATCCCACATTGCGGATAGTTTGAATCAAACTAGGTTGACGAGGATCAAGTTCCACTTTTTTGCGTAACGACAAAACATGAGTATCAATGGTGCGAGGGTTATCAATCGCATCAGGCCAAGCACGACGTAGTAATTCTGCACGACTCAGAGCTACTCCCCCAGCCTGTGCCAAAACGTACAGTAAACTAAACTCTTGAGGCGTTAAATCAATAAACTCACCTTGGAAACGCACCCGGCGCTGTACCAAATCAATTTGCAAACTGCCATAATCTAAATAAGCTGGTGCAATAGGTGTGCGTTTGCGGCGAATTATTGCCTCTACTCTAGCTAAAAACTCCTGCATTCCAAAAGGTTTACTAAGATAGTCATCAGCCCCGGACTTTAAACCTGCTACAATATCAGCCTCATTAGTACGAGCTGATAGCATCAAAATTAAAGATTGTTGTTGCAAATGCAACCAGCGACAAAATTCAATACCATCACCATCGGGTAAATCAGCATCTAGAATTACCAATGTTGGTTGTTGGCTTAAAAATAATTCCCTTGCTTGATAAATGCTGGCGGCTTGATGGACACGATATTCCAACTGTTGCAAGTGCCATCCCAGCAATGACCTTAGATGGGGATTTCCCTCAACGATTTCAATACAAACCGAACCCACAGCGGCAATACCCCTTAGCGTTGATGAATTTCAAAGTAACAAGCCCATGTCCAAGGTTTTGTATTCTTCGTTACTTACATTGGGATTAATTTTAGATTTTTTCATCCTCAAGGTAGTAAAATACTAAACTCATGCCTTACCCAAAGCTAAGTTAGTTATATTCTTTAATTTATTCTTAAATTTTTGTTACAGTGGAAAAAATGTGTTTTTCTATGAATATCCTCCCAGGTAGGGGTGTATTTTACCCACAAACCCTAAACAGGGTGAGATTAAGTTAACCTATACCTAAGTTTTTGGTGTTTTCGGATTAAATCTGTTGAAAATACATGACTGCATCCGGTATTGAATATGGAAACTTACCCCAAGTAATTATAAAAATAGCTTATAAAACTATCGGGTTCTAAATTTTATGGAATAACATGGGATTACCTTCTGGGGGGATGATCTAGCCTCAACTAGATATTGCGTCATTGATTTGAAGCGAGAAATGTGAAAGTAACACTTCACATTTGAGCGTGAATCGTTTACAATTCTCATTCTAAAGAGATTAACATAGCAGTTATGCTCCAAGACACACAAACCATCCGCTATTACCAAAGAGTGACTGACGCCTTCGTCGAGCTATGGAATCGCGGTTATCGGACGGACGATATGCGGATGTATTTGGATGGGTATCTAGCCGCACTGCGACAAAGCAACGCTATTGAACCTATACTGATCCACCGCCTAGAAGAGGAAGCTAGCCGCTACCTGTACGATCCATCGAATTTTGCCAGGACCCAACCAGAACGACAACTTGATTACTATTAATGGCTTATTTAATCCCTTATACCCTGCCCCTAATAGTTGCCTTAATCGTTAACGCTGTCGATTATATCATGTTTCCAGCGTTTGTCAATCTTTTATTGGTGTGAAATTCTCGTGACATTTTGTCTATCAGACAAAGGAAGGATCTCCGCCGTTTTACGGCGGGGAGTTGCCAATGATCACGCTTACATACCCAACCATAAGGATGTGCGGTCGCAAACGTGATCAATAAAATGGGCAACCCCATCAAGAATGGGGAATTACCGGGGATGACCTAAGAAGCAAGTGCCACTTCGACCAGTTGCTGCAACTCACCGTTTTGGTAAAGTTCAATCAAGATATCTGAACCGCCCACAAATTGACCGTCAATATAAACTTGGGGAATTGTCGGCCAGTTGGAGTATTCTTTAATACCTTGACGAATTTCCGGGTCTGAGAGAACGTCAACTGTTTCAAAGGGAACCGCCAACGTGTTGAGAATCTGGACAACGTTGTTAGAGAAACCACACTGGGGCATCAACTTGTTTCCCTTCATGAAAACCATGATTTTGTTTTGTTGTATCAAATTATCAATTTTTTCTTTGGTTTCTGGGGTCATGGACTTTTTGTTTCCTATATTGCTAATAGCCAAGATATCAATAGTCAGTGTCCCGGTGGCAATCTGAACTTATTCATTTTAGGAAGCTGCTGTTGCTTCCCACGCTGCGGGAGTGTAGGTTTTTAAGGCCAAGGCATGAATTGCTTCAGTGGACATAGCTTGTCGCAATGCACCATAAACTAACTGGTGTTGTTGTACCAGTCCTTTATCGGCAAACTGTGATGAAACCACTGTTACCTGATAGTGGTCACCGCCACCAGTCAAGTCTTGAACCTGAATTTGGGCATCTGGCAGTTCTGCCTTAATCATTGCCTCAACCTGCTGCGGATTAATCATCGCAATTCCTGAAAGACTTACTTTTCTATTATTAACAGATACAGGTAGGCAACATATGTTTCAGGTTTCAGGCAGACTGACGATCAACGCGGCTCTAACTTAAGATATAGCATTTCCCATGCTCGTGAGGTACAATTTTTTTTAGTTTGAGGGAACACACCGAACACCGGAATAGGGAATTGGTGTGTACTTCATGAGCCTGAAAAAGGCTATATTACCATTTCAGACTTCTTTGAAGATGTGCGGAATTTATTCACTTTGAGACGAGCTGGCACCTTGTCTGGGAAAGGGTGCATCCACAAAACCCAATTCAAATAACTGCTGATAAGCCTTCTGTCCTAAATCCCGCGTGGGATTTTGACTCTTAATAATCTGAATGAACAAAGGGACAGCTAACTCCGGTTGATTTTGCGCCCGATGTACCAGTGCTAACTGATAGGTGGCTTCGTCTCGCTTTTGGGCTGTTTCTAAGGCTTTTTGGCGCTGGGAATCGGAAATGCGAGGATCAATACCCGTAAAACTAGAGTTTAACTCTTGATAAAAATTAGATAACTGATTATAAAGTTGACGTGCATCTTGGAGTTTTTTCGCTGCTAAAGGGTAGTTTTGAGCAGAAACAGCTGCGGCGGCTTCTGCCATCAGCCGTTCACCGCCCTCTATACTCAAAATGCTGTTACTTTGTGTAGGACGCAGAGTATTGGGATCGTTGGGTTCAATGATTTGTACTTGACTATAGAGACTGGGTAGCTTTTGTACCTGAGCATTGACAGGTGACAGCAGGTTAAGGACTGCTAGGAATGATAAAGCCGTGGGGCTAATTAAAGAAGGAACAGCAGCGGATTTCATGGGATCAAGTAGTGCAACTATGTAGAAAACATGGAAACTTCTAGGTTTCTCTGATTTAGACTGAAAATCGGCGCAAGTGAGTTCCCATTCCTCCTGTATACTAACCAAAATCGCCCCTATGAACGATCAAGCTAATTCCTCTGATTTTTCCCAAACAGGTTTGCCAAGCAATTTAGGAATGGTTTTACAACGGGCCGGTGAAGAGTTGATTTTAGAAAAGGTTTTAGACCGCTTCACTGTCCGTCCCTCAACTAAATTTACTTCCCAACAATTATCTCAGGTTAACTGGGGTATTTGGCAATTTAGCATTCCTCAAGCAAATTTAGAAGTTTTCACAGTGGCAACTAACCAGTTAGACTCGGCCATGTCTCAAGCACGGAGTGCGGAAAGTGTGGCTTTTGCTGGCCATGTTTACACAATTCAAGATAATCCGGGAACTTTCGTTTACCTGAATGACCAAATTACTATTCAATTTGCCTCTTGGGTAGATTCTGCCACAATTGAGGCGATCGCGTCTAGATTTGGTTTAGTTGCACAAAAACCCGTCCTGGGTATTCCTAATACTTTTGTGTTTCTGGTGAGCAAACAAGCCAGAGAAAATCCCCTGAAAATTACTAATCAGTTACAGGGGTTCTCGTTCGTCTTAGTTGCTGAACCTAATATCCTCATTAAAAGTGAATTACATTACAGACCCGGTGAACCCCTATATCCTCAGCAATGGTATCTTTACCACAATGGGGGTAACCAGTTGGTAGCTGGTTCTCATATTTGTGTAGAACCAGCTTGGGACATCACTCGCGGTGTGCGTTCTGTAGTTGTGGCGGTTGTAGATGATTCTTTTGACTTGAACCATCCGGATTTACAAGGTAGTGGCAAAATTGTTGCTCCTAGAGACTTAAGGAAAAATGGTTTTTTACCTATACCCGGTGAGAGAGAAATCAGTCATGGGACGGCTTGCGCAGGAATAGCTCTGGCTGAAGAAAATGGTCAGGGAATTGTGGGGGTTGCTCCTGGTTGTGCATTGATGCCGATTCGTAGTACTGGTTTTTTAGATGATGAATCCATTGAGGATATGTTTAACTGGGCGATTAACCAGGGGGCCAGTGTGATTTCTTGTAGCTGGGGAGCTGGTGCTGTATATTATCCCTTGTCTTTGCGCCAACGGGCTGCTATTACTCGTGCTGCTACTACAGGACGTAATGGTAAAGGTTGCGTGGTATTGTTTGCTGCGGGAAATGCTAACCGCCCCATTAGCGGTGTGGTTTATGAGCAGAATTGGCCAGGAAATTTATTACAGGGAAATACAAGTTGGTTAAATGGATTTGCCGTACATCCTGATGTGATTACCATTGCAGCTTCCACTAGTTTGAACCAGAAAGCTGCTTACAGTAACTGGGGCACTAATATTACTTTGTGTGCTCCTAGTAATAACGCCCCACCCGGATTTTCATTTCAGGGTCGGGGTTTTGTCAATACACAACCCCATATTACTACGACTCTTCACGGACGGGGAATTTTAACTACTGACCAAGTAGGCGAAGCAGGTTATGATCCTGGTGATTTTATCAATAATTTCGGCGGTACTTCTAGCGCTACTCCTATAGTCGCAGGTGTGGCGGCATTAGTTCTGTCAGCAAATCCTCACTTAACGGCGCAAGAGGTAAAGTTAATTCTGGAGGAAACTGCTGATAAAATTGTGGATTCTCGCCCTGACCCTCAGTTGGGTATTCAAGCAGGTACTTACGACAATAACGGACATTCTCAATGGTTTGGTTATGGCAAAGTGAATGCAGCTAGGGCGGTGGAAGCTGCCGCAAAACTACGTAGTTCTTTGTTATCTGCTCAGTTACAGGTCAGGGGTGAGAATTTCCGTGAGTTAAGTATTCCAGATGATAATCCAGAGGGGGTCAAAAGTGCGATCGCCATTAATGAATCCCGTCCCATTAAAGATATTCAAATAACAGTTAATATCACCCATGATTTTTTAGGCGATTTAGAAGTTTATTTAATAGCTCCCAATCATCGACGGGTGTTATTACAAAGCCGCACCTTAGGCCGCCGCACTAATTTACAAACAACGTATACAATTAGCTCCCACCCAGTCTTGAAACAATTACTTTCCCTTTCATCTCAAGGAATTTGGCAGTTATGGTTAATCGACTATGCCCCACAAGATGTGGGAAAACTGAATAATTGGTCATTAGTCATTGGTTATTAGTGAAAAACTTACTCATATCTATGATTCTTCATTGCTTAATTCTTGTAGAGCTAATGCTAAATCCGATGTGAGTTTTTGGGCATTTCGTTTGAGATTCCCCATCGTGTAATCACTGACATTTAATGCATTTCCAATATTAATTATTACATCTGTACCCCACTGAGGATAAGGTTGGCTGTACTTAATATTTATAGGTATAATTTTGATATTTACTCCTGACTGACTAGATTCAGCAGTCAAAGAGAGACGACCAATTCCTGGTTTTAATGGGTGAACTTGACCATCGCGATAAATATCACCTTCTGGATAAATCACTAATATTTCGCCTTCTTGAAGCAATTCAACAGCATGACGGAGACTAGCAATAGCTGGACGCTGAGGATCCACAGGAAACCCTCCCATACTTCTGATTAACCAGCCTTGTATTCCTTGGCACTCATCAATACTAGCCATAAAGCGTAGATCCCGCCCTGTGACATAGCGACCACCAGCATAGGGTAAAAGCAGTGAATCCCAACGTGACCGATGGGTAGGGGCTAGGATCACAGGGCCATTCAAGGGAATATTTTCCTGTCCCGTGATGTCAATTTTGCCAAAGAATAATGGTAAAAGAAGGTGTCTCCCTAATAGATACAATAAAGGACTTAACCAGGGAGATATCCGCGAGGTAGTGTCAGCTATCCGAGTATTTGCCGTGGTAGCTGTTTGTTGGTAAGTATAAATTTCCATAAACATGGTAGCGGCCGATTGTCCCATCAGCCAATAAATTGTTGATTAATTAAACAGTAGTTTTTCTTTGGTAAATTGTCTTAGGACTAATGGACAGTTTTATATCTGTCCATGATTTTGCTGACGACGACCTGCAAACCAGGTTTGTAATTGTTGACGACAGGTTGATTCTAAAATACCTCCCATGACTCGTAGACGATGATTAGAAGCAGCGCCATCAGGGATATTGGTAACAGTACGAACCGCGCCAGTTTTAGGATCGTCCACTCCATAGATGAGTATTCCTAAACGTGCTTGGACAATAGCACCTGCACACATGGGACAAGGTTCTAGGGTGACATACAGGGTGCATTGATTTAAGCGCCAATTTTTGCAAGTTTTAGCAGCTGCTCGCAAGGCGATAATTTCTGCGTGAGCTGTGGGATCTTGGTCACGTTCTTTTCTGTTTTCGCCTGAAGCAATCAAATTTCCAGTAGCATCAACAATCACAGCACCCACAGGAACCTCACCAGCATCGCCGGCGATTTTTGCTAAGTCTATGGCGCGACTCATCCATTGGCGATGTATCAGATATTCTGGATATTCAATTAACATTTTTCCATGGCTACTGGGTGATCACACAGTGGCTAATAGTGAATCGAGTTGAGCTTCTTTGTCTAGCTGATAAAGGTCATCACAACCACCAATGTGCTGATTATTGATGAAAATTTGTGGTACTGAACGGCGGCCATGAGCGCGTTCGGCCATTTTTGCTCTAGCTGCTTCGTCGCCATCGATTTTGTACTCGGTGAATCTTACACCTTTCCACCACAGCAACATTTTGGCACGGATACAATAAGGACAGGTTTGCCAGGTGTAGATTTCAACATTTGCCTTAACACGTTCTGGATGGCGACCAAGAAGGGGGTTAAGAAAATCCAGCATATTTTTTCTGAGGGAATTTTTTCACAAGTATATCTTTTATCTGACCATGGCAGGTCACAATAGTACTAATATACTATAAACCAGATAGTCAAAGCAGCAAAACTTAACACTTGTCTTAGTAGATAGTATTGTCCACGTGTATCCGCACTTTGGTAGACTTGAAGACTGAAATAGCCAAATAACAAAAAGCTAAGTCAAGCACTTAAGAGGGTGAATCTGTGGAAAATACACTGGGATTAGAAATTATTGAGGTAGTAGAGCAAGCAGCGATCGCGTCTGCAAAGTGGGCAGGTAAAGGCGAAAAGAACACTGCTGACCAAGTAGCCGTGGAAGCGATGCGGGAGTGCATGAACAAAATGTATATGCGCGGTCGCATTGTGATTGGTGAAGGGGAGCGTGACGAAGCTCCTATGCTCTACATTGGGGAAGAAGTTGGCATCTGTACTAAACCGGATGCTCAAAAGTACTGTAACCCTGAAGAACTAATTGAAATTGATATTGCTGTTGATCCCTGCGAAGGCACAAACCTAGTCGCCTATGGTCAAAATGGCTCAATGGCAGTTTTGGCGATCGCCGAAAAAGGTGGTTTATTCGCTGCGCCTGACTTTTACATGAAGAAGCTAGCAGCACCAGCTGCGGCCAGAGGTCATGTAGACATCAACAAGTCAGCAACTGAAAACCTAAAAATCCTGTCTGAGTGCTTAAACCGCGCAGTTGAGGAATTGGTGGTTGTGGTCATGGATCGTCCCCGCCACAAAGGACTCATTCAAGAAATTCGCAATGCCGGTGCTAGAGTCAGACTCATCAGTGATGGTGACGTTTCTGCTGCCATCTCCTGCGCTTTTGGTGGTACTAATATCCACGCTTTGATGGGCATCGGTGCTGCTCCTGAGGGAGTCATCTCTGCTGCGGCTATGCGATGCTTGGGAGGTCATTTCCAAGGACAATTGATCTACGATCCAGAAGTCGTACAAACAGGTTTAATTGGGGAAAGCAGAGAAGGCAATCTCGCACGGTTGAAGGAAATGGGCATTAATGACCCGGACAAGGTTTATAATGCCGAGGAATTAGCCTCTGGTGAAACTGTTTTATTTGCGGCTTGTGGTATTACCCCGGGTACTCTTATGGAAGGTGTCCGCTTCTTTAAGGGTGGTGCAAGAACTCAAAGCTTGGTGATTTCTAACCAGTCCAATACGGCACGTTTTGTCGATACTATCCATATGTTTGACCAACCAAAGAATCTGCAATTACGTTAGAAACTTGAGGGGGTGGGGACTGGGGAAGAATCTTGTTCATCTCTGGGACCTCATCCCCAACTCTGAATAATCAATAATCCATTACCAATTACCGATAAATAATGAATATTATCGTGGTGGGGTTAAGCCATAAGACCGCCCCAGTTGAAATCCGGGAAAAGCTGAGTATTCCAGAACCACAGACCGAAACAGCCATCGCTCATCTGAGTAGCTATCCCCATATTGATGAGGTGGCAATACTTAGCACTTGCAACCGCCTAGAAATATACATTGTGACCAGTGAGACGGAGCGAGGGATTAGGGAGGTGACTCAGTTTCTCTCTGAACACAGCCGCTTACCTATACAGTCTCTACGTCAACACCTGTTTATGTTGTTGCATGGTGATGCTGTTATGCATCTGATGCGGGTAGCAGCTGGTTTAGATAGTTTGGTACTCGGAGAAGGTCAAATTCTAGCTCAGGTGAAAAATACTCATAAACTGGGACAGCAGTACAGTGGTATAAAAACAATTCTGAACCGATTATTTAAACAAGCTCTGACAGCCGGTAAGCGTGTGCGTACTGAAACTAGTATTGGTACTGGTGCGGTTTCTATCAGTTCCGCGGCTGTGGAGTTGGCACAAATGAAGACCACTAATTTATCAGATTGCCGAGTCGCAATTATTGGTGCTGGGAAAATGTCACGTTTGTTGGTACAACACCTGATTTCTAAAGGTGCTACACAAATTAGCATTGTTAATCGCTCTCAAGAACGCGCCCAGCAATTGGCAAATCTTTATCCCGATCAGCCTATATATACTTATGCGCTATCAGAAATGATGGCGGTAATTGCCAAAAGTGATTTAGTATTTACAAGTACTTCTGCTACTGAACCTATACTTAACCGCAGCAGGTTAGAAAAAGTTTTAGACTCTCATGGCTGCTTGATGTTATTTGATATTTCTGTGCCGCGAAATGTGGATGCGGATGTAAATGAACTGCCCCATGTCCAAGCCTTTAATGTGGATGATTTGAAGGCTGTTGTGGCACAAAACTATGAAAGCCGCCGCCAGATGGCTGAAGAGGCTGAAAAACTTTTGGATGAAGAGATTTTAGCTTTTGATCTTTGGTGGCGATCGCTAGAAACAGTTTCTACTATCAGTTGTCTGAGAAATAAGATTGAAACCATCCGCGAACAAGAATTAGAAAAAGCCTTGTCTCGATTAGGTGCCGAATTTGCTGACAAACATCAAGAGGTGATCGAAGCTTTAACAAGAGGAATCGTTAATAAAATTCTACACGATCCTATGGTACAATTGCGGGCCCAGCAGGATGTTGAAGCCCGGCGCAACTGTATGCAAACCCTGCAAATTTTATTTAACTTGGATGCGGGGGAGCAATTTAGCTAATTGACACCTATCCCGCCTATGTCACAGGGGTCAGGGGAAAAGGAGAGAAAATTATCCCCTTTGTCCTAGACTCCACGCCTTACTCCCGAGTTTTTCCAGCTGTTGGGTTTGTTGTTCGAGTCGGACAGCTAGGCGATCGCACACTAGATCACATAACTGGAATAATATCGGGTCAGTAATTTCATAAATTACATTCACGCCATCTGGTGTTCTTTTAACAATTCCCGCTTGTGCTAAAACTTTGAGGTGCTTGGATACATTAGCCTGTCCTAGTCCAGTCTCCCCAATGATTTGTGTAACATTTTTAGATCCAGTTTTTAAACAACATAACACTTGTAGGCGACTCACTTCTGACAAGACTTTGAAATAGTCCGCAACTTGACTGAGAGCGTCTGGAAATATCTCTGACATATAAGATTAATTGTTTTGTGGTTTCTTATTGACTATTTTACCATATACTCATATAATATGAAAAAGGCGATGGAAAATATCAGAAACTAATATCTAACTACCGATAAAATTTTCTGCTTTTAGCCTAGTCCGTTTATATGGAGAAACTAAAATGTTATTCCGCCAACTGTTTGACCATGATACAAGTACATATACTTATCTGATTGCCGACAAGACTAGCAAAGCAGCTATTCTAGTAGATCCGGTGATAGATAATGTAGAACGCGATCGCCAATTAATTAGAGAATTAGGTTTAACACTGCACTACTGCTTAGAAACACATATTCATGCCGATCATATTACAGGTACTGGTAAGTTACGTGAATTAACTGGGTGTTTAGGAATTGTACCAGAAAACGCCTCAGCCAGCTGTGCTGATCGGCAAATTAAACACGGGGAAATTCTCAAATTAGATGAAATTACCATAGAGGCCATAGCCACTTTAGGACATACAGATAGTCATATGGCCTATTTAGTTAATGGTGAAAAACTATTAACAGGAGATTCCCTATTGATTCGTGGTTGTGGTAGGACTGACTTTCAAAGTGGTGATGCGGGGAGTTTATTTGACGCAATTACCCAACGCCTATTTACACTACCCGATGAAACCCTAGTTTATCCAGGACATGACTACCGGGGACATACCGTCTCTACCATCGGCGAAGAAAAGCAGTTTAACCCACGCTTCCAAGGACGGACGCGAGATAACTTTATTGAGTTCATGGCCAGTTTAAACTTACCAAATCCCCAAAAAATCATGGAAGCAGTACCAGCAAATCAACTTTGTGGTAATGCTTAAATAGTTTAAAATTAACACCAGCAGGTAACAATATGATTTCAGAGACTAAATTACAATTAATTGACGCTTCCACCCTCAAAGACTGGACGGAAAAACAACAAGTACAACTGATAGATGTGCGGGAACCTGGAGAATATGCAGCCGAACATATTCCCGGCGCTAAACTTGTGCCCCTGTCTCAATTCCAAGCAGAAAAAGTAGATTTTCACCGTCACACTAAAATTGTGCTGTATT
The DNA here is from genome assembly GCF_028331025.1 of Anabaenopsis arnoldii. Classification (NCBI taxonomy): domain Bacteria; kingdom Bacillati; phylum Cyanobacteriota; class Cyanophyceae; order Nostocales; family Nodulariaceae; genus Anabaenopsis; species Anabaenopsis arnoldii. The sequence continues at coordinate 15,125 of NZ_JAQMUH010000071.1, forward strand.
GTCAATCAGGAAAACGCTCCCACCAAGCAGCACAAAAACTGATGACTGCGGGTTTCTCAGAATTTGCCCAACTTCAAGGAGGAATTACAGCTTGGAAGCAGTTAAATTATCCCACTAAAATTAATAAAAACGCCCCCATTAGTTTAATGAGACAGGTGCAAATTGTAGCCGGATCACTAGTATTTACAGGGACAATTTTAGGTGCTTTTGTTTCACCTTGGTTTTTAATTTTGAGTGGCTTTGTCGGTGCTGGTTTAGTATTTGCTGGAGTCAGTAATACCTGTGCCATGGGAATGTTATTGGCGAAATTACCCTACAATCAACGTGTGCAATGATTACATGGATATTAGGACATATCCTAGCAGCCGGGATTGGTATTAGCTTAGGGTTGATTGGCGGTGGTGGATCAGTTTTAGCATTACCAACTTTAGTTTATGTCATGGGAATAGAGCCGAAATCTGCTGTAGCCATGACCTTAGTAATTGTAGGAACCGTAAGTTTAATTGGTGTAATTCCCCATTGGAAACAGGGAAACGTCAATTTAAAAACAGCATTTATCTTTGGTTCTGCTACGATGTTGGGGGCTTTTGCTGGTGCTAAAATCGCCAATCTGCCATTTATTACAGGTAGTTTGCAAATGCTGCTATTTGCAGTCATGATGTTGCTAGCTTCTGGGTTAATGATTCGACGTAGTGCTAAATCAACAGCGAAACAGCCTGACATATCAGAAATTTACACCAAGCCCATTTGTAAATACTGTTGGTTGTGGCTAGTCAGCGAAGGCTTAGGGGTGGGTATATTAACAGGATTAGTGGGAGTTGGGGGAGGATTTGCGATTATACCCGCTTTAGTTATATTGGGAAATATACCAATGAAACAGGCTATTGGTACCTCCTTAGTAATTATTGCTGCTAATGCTGTATCTGGGTTTTTAGGCTATTGGGGAGAAGTGACTTTAGACTGGAATATTATCGCCTCATTTATTATAGCAGCCAGTATTGGCACTGTTCTAGGTGCTTATCTATCTCAATATGTTGATGGCAAAAAATTACAAAAATATTTTGGTTATTTTCTATTGGGAGTGGCGGCTTTGATTTTATTCCAAAACCGCGGTATTCTAGAAGAGTTTAAGACCAAAAAAGCCGCTGGGCACAATGCAAATTATCAACAAATACTGCGTATTTGATTTGAGGTAGGTAAAGAAAATACCGGCAGAATAACTAATTAGTTAGACTGATATTACTGTCCTAAATAGGCTTCTAATACTTGGGGATTGCTTTGTATTTCTTTAGGGGTTCCCTCAGCTAAATTTTGACCCTCCGCCATCACCCAAACGCGATCGCACAAGGACATAATTACATCCATATTGTGTTCAATAATTAAGAACGTCATACCGTCTTGGCGGTTCCAGGTACGAATGCGATCGCATATATCATCTATTAGTTTGGGATTGACTCCGGCGGCTGGTTCATCTAATAAAATTAACTTAGGATTGGTCATTAACGCCCGTCCCATTTCTAATAACTTCCGCTGTCCACCAGATAAACCACCAGCATATTCATGGGCTTTTTCCGCCAGTCCTACAGATTCTAGTAGTGACATTGCTTGTTCTTGGAATTGCTTTTCTTCCTGAGCTACGATATGAGGCTGTAACTGCACTCCCCAAAACTTTTCTCCTGTTTGTTTTTGTGCAGCTAGCAGCATATTATCTAACACCGACAACCGGGAGAGAGTCCGCGCCACTTGAAAAGTGCGGACTAGTCCCTGCTGGGCGATTTTGTATGGTTCCAACTGCTCAATAGGTTCCCCATCAAAAATCACTCGTCCCTTATCTGGGCGAATGAAGTTAGATAGTAGGTTAAACAAAGTAGTTTTACCAGCCCCATTAGGACCAATCAAGCCAGTAATACTACCTTGATTAACTTCAATTGTGGCATCCTTGACAGCTTTCAAGCCACCAAAGCTTTTACAAAGTCCGCTAGCTGCAAGTAGTGGAAGTGGGGAAGATTGATTATTTACCATAAAAAATTGACTGATAACTGTTAACTAATGTTGCAGAATCTCAACTAGTCACTGTGAAGCAATTACTTACCCAGGGTGAGTTCCTCTTTTTTCCCTAAAATACCTTGAGGTCGCCAAATCATCAGTACCATCAAAATCAGACCAATCACCATGATGCGAAATGCGCCCAATTGGTCAGAAGATAAATTTGTAAAAATTCTCGGTAAAAATTCTCTGGTCATGGCATCATAAGTAAAGAAAATTACCGCACCTAAGATGGTGCCAATATTATTACCAGAACCGCCTAAAATTACCATAATCCAAGCATCAAAGGTTAGTTGTGGTTGAAAATTATCAGGGTAAATAGCGCTAAGTTGCCAAGCAAAGAAAGCCCCAGCGATACCAGCGATCGCACCTCCCAACATCAGGGATTGTACTTTATACCAAAAAACATTTTTACCCATGGCTTTGGGAACCTCTTCATCCTCACGGATAGCTTTAAGCACCCTTCCCCAAGGCGATCGCACTAGAATTTCTAACCGCCAGAATACAAATCCTAATACCAACAATGACAACAGCATCAAACCGGCGGCGGGTTTATAATCATACAAGCCAATCAAACCAGAAATATAAATTGCTGCTGTCAGCAGGGCGAATATAATCCCTACTCCCCAGCGCGAAACTAATTCTTGCTTTTTACTGTCAGTTTTGCGAGAATCGGCTAACAGAGATTTGTGAGCGGCGCGAACCCATCGCCACAAACACCAAAAAGTAGCCAGCGCCAACACTGTGAGCAATCCCATCATCACCAGTCTAAAAAACAAATTGGGGGGTGTAGATAAGGGTATAGGGTAACTTTGGACACCAAACGCCCCAGATATCCAGGTATCCCGCACAGGTAATTCTTGATTGTTCACCACTAAACGAATTAATTCCCCCACGCCAATGGTGACAATGGCCAGATAATCTTCCCGTAAGCGCAGAGTAGCAAAACCAATAATTAAACCTAATAAAGCTGCTACTATTGCTCCTATGATTGCTGATATCACTAAGGGGATACCCTGGAGACTTAGTAAAACTGTGGTATAAGCCCCCAGAGTCATAAAAGCAATATGACCAAAGTTAATTAACCCTGTATATCCCCACTGTAGATTGAGTCCCAAACCAAACAGGGCGAAGATTGTGGTAGAAATTGCTAAAAAAGTGAGATATTCAACCATAGTAATTTATTTAATACACTATCACCATGTCTTACTCCATAACTCTGCCCTATGGTAGGGAAGGGTGAACGGTAAGGTACAATAATTTTGGGAAGCATCACTAATTAATTGGATTAATGGGATGTTCCATACCCAAGATTGAAAACTGTATAAGGCTAGGCACCGGATGGCTCTGACCTTACATTAAACTTGTTTTTGAAGCAATACTTTATTTGAGATTTCCCTATGGATGCGAAGGCACTTTGGCAACGATACCAAAACTGGTTATATTTCCACAAGGGATTAGGACTCTACTTAGACATCAGTCGCATGGGTTTTGATGATGCTTTTGTGGATTCGTTGCGGCCGAAGTTTGACAAAGCGTTTGCGGATATGGCGGAATTAGAAAAGGGTGCGATCGCAAATCCTGACGAAAGCCGCATGGTAGGACATTACTGGTTGCGAAATCCTGATTTAGCACCCACACCAGAACTTACCCAAGAAATTGTCCAAACCCTAGAGCAAATTGAAGCCTTTGCGGAAAAAGTCCACACAGGTGCTGTTCACCCTCCCCAAGCCAGTCGGTTTACCGATATTATATCTGTTGGTATTGGTGGTTCTGCCCTCGGTCCGCAATTTGTGGCTGAGGCCCTCAGTCCTGATTTTCCACCCCTGAACCTTCACTTTATCGACAATACAGACCCCGCAGGTATTGACCGTGTTCTGATTCGGTTGCAAAATACCCTAGCTACAACTTTGGTTTTAGTCATCTCCAAATCTGGGGGAACACCGGAACCACGCAATGGGATGATTGAAGTTAAAGCCGCCTATGCAGCCCAGAATTTAGACTTTGCTCAATACGCTGTTGCGATTACTAGCGTTGATAGTAACTTAGATCAAGTCGCCAAAAATGAAGGCTGGTTAGCCAGATTTCCCATGTACGACTGGGTCGGAGGACGCACATCAGAGATGTCCGCCGTGGGACTAGTACCTGCCGCATTACAAGGCATTGACGTTCACGCTATGCTAGAGGGTGCGAAAGAAATGGATGACGCTACCCGCGTCCCAAACTTGAAAAATAACCCAGCGGCTTTGTTGGCTTTGTCTTGGTATTTTTCCGGTAATGGTAAGGGTGAAAAAGATATGGTTGTCTTACCTTACAAGGACAGCTTGTTGTTATTTAGTCGCTATTTGCAACAGCTGGTAATGGAGTCTTTAGGTAAAGAAAAAGACCTGGACGGTAAGACTGTTTATCAAGGGATCGCTGTTTACGGTAACAAAGGCTCCACAGACCAACACGCTTACGTCCAGCAATTACGTGAGGGCGTACCGAATTTCTTTGCTACTTTCATTGAAGTGTTAGAAGACCGTCAAGGAAAATCTTTAGAAATTCAACCAGGAGTTACATCGGGAGATTTTCTCTGTGGGTTTCTCTTAGGAAGTCAACAAGCGCTGTACGAAAATCAACGGGATTCTATTACAGTGACTATTCCCCAAGTCAACCCCAAAACAGTGGGAGCGTTAATTGCTTTGTATGAACGTGCTGTTGGTTTATACGCCAGTTTGGTAAATATCAACGCCTACCATCAACCAGGAGTAGAAGCTGGTAAAAAAGCTGCTGCGGCTATTCTGGAGTTACAATCAAAGGTAGTGGCTGTGTTGCAACAGCAAAAAACAGCCCTGTCTCTCGAAGAAATAGCCGAAAAAGCTGGCGCATCTGAGAAAGTTGAGGCCATTTACAAAATTGTCCGGCACTTACACGCAAATGAGCGCGGTGTATTAGTACAAGGTGACCCAGGTAACCCAGCTAGTTTAAAGATTTCCGCCGCCAAATAAACTTAGATTCATTGGACTATTGTATCACATAATTGTTGTATCTGCAACAATTTTTTTATTCTCTAGCATCTTAGATCACATCTATCTAGGATGCTTGGCAGTTATGGGCAAATATTAAGTTACTCAGCCGTAGTTACTAAGTCTCGGAGGAAGTAAAAGCGATCGCTTTTCCAATCTTGACCTTTAACTCTTCCTAAGTAACCGGTCAGGGGTGAGGAAAGTTCTATTAAAATTTCGTGCATTTCTTGTGGTTGCAGGGGTTGTGGTGGATTTGAGCCGAAATATGCACCGTGTAGGGCTTCTACCCCTGCTAAGTCTATCCCTGAGTTTTGCTGATAATTTTTTACTAGTTGGATAATGTGCGATCGCAAATTGATATCTGTGTAAACTTGACTGATATATTTTTCTACTTGTGCATCACATTGACCCGGTTTTAAATATTCTTTGAGTTTAAATAAATCTACTGAGTTACGATAGTTATTTTGGAGTTTGACTAATTTTTCAAGTGTTTCAGGATTAAGAATAGCCATACCTTGTATTTTTGCAGATTTTTGTAGTTGGTTTGTTGGTTTACCCGCACCAATGATAATTTTAGTAGCTTGATCAAAAAGCTCTGGTTCGCGTAACATTCCCAAATTTAACAATTGTACTGCGCTATCATTAGGAATTCTTTTACCGGCTTTACACTCACCAAATAATGGGTATGGTTGGGAACAAAATAAATCTAAACCACCAGCACCGCCTTTATGACTATAATCAACGGTAAATCCTAAAAATTCCAAGCTATGACGCACCACATTTTCAAAGTCCGTCCCGGCTTGATAGTTACTTTTACCCTCATCTTCTTGTATACTGCGATCGCCTAACGCGGCAATATTATTTATCCAACCCAAATCCTCACCCAGTTGATGATTATCCTCCTGACTACTCCAACCTAAAAACCTTTTAATATCATTGTCTAATGCTTGCGCACCTGGGTTGCTCATACTCACAGACACTATTGCAGTTTGTAAATCTTCTAGTTCTGGGTGTTTGGGTGGTTCGAGGTTTTGTAGTTGCTTTTGGCGTTGAACAAAAATGCGATCGCTCAATACTGGTTTTGCCTCCCCAGCAGTAATATTAGGTATACCGACAAATTTACCAATTTTGCCCTTAATATCGGGGGTGAGTACAACTTGACAAGGCTCCGATAAATGATAAACTCGCAGGTAAGCTAAAAAAATATGTTGTTTTTCTAAGATTTGTTTCAGCGTTGCTGTTGTCCAGATTGTTAACTGAGATAAAACTTCTAACGGCTGAGTCTCATCCAACATTCCGCAAAGTTCACATCTCGCCCAAGCTTTAATAGTAACTTTTTCAGAGTTCACTTGTTTGATAGCACTTTCAGCAATGGGTAAAAAATCCGGGCGATAGTATTGCTCAATTTGCAACTGATGTATTGAAGAATTAACAGGGTAAAGAGCAAATTTATCACCCCTATTCAATAATTTACGAGGTATAGCTGCAATAATTCGCCCTTGTACTAACGCTTCCACATCGCCACTGGGTAGACAAAGGGCTTTATAAATTAAAACTGATTGGCTCATGATTAACTATACAAATCGCTTAATTCGTCTGACTCGTCTGATTCATCTGTTTCACTTAAATTTGTAGGATCAAATAGTTCATCTAAAATATCGCTATCATCAGCATCTGGTAATATGCCTGATGGATCGCTTAAAATCTCTCGTAATAGAAGATTATCAATGGTAATTTTATTTTGAGTAATGATATCGAAAATTTGTGCATCTGTTAAATCATAGTTTGAGCACTTTTGGTAAATAGAGTAAATTGCGATCAGTGGGCGAATTTGTTCTTCTATTAAATCGACGTGTTCCCCTCCTTTTTGGGATATGAGTTCCTCCAGTAATTTATAGGCTTCAGAATTTTGCTTCATTTTTTGGATCTTGTCTTGCGATCGCACTAAACAACCACGAGTCAAATCAAATGTTTGATAATCAATTAAACGTTTTAATCCAGCACATAATGCAGTTCGAGAATCCTGGATTACAGACACGCCAATTTTCACCGCTGCGCCATTCTCAGTACCAACAATTTTAAACTTTATCCAATTTTTATTCTGTGATTTAGGCTTGATATCCCGGATAATCTCCTCAATTTTTACTCCTTCTAAGGTATGATTGATCAATGTCTCAAAACCAAAACATAGAGCCTCAGCCAGCATATTATTATCCTGTAAGTAATCTTCAGCATTGAGATTACTTTCTTTTCTAAATGCCAGTTCAAACCGTGACAGTGGGTCTGGGGGTAGCTCATCCACTTTAAAATTCTTGGCGCACCATTGCAAAGCTTCTCTGACAGTTGGTTTATTTTTGCCGTATTCTCTCAGTTCACCTTCTGTAAATGGGTAAAGTGAATGAGGAGGAATTAATTGTTTTGAATGATAAAATTCCTGAAGCCAAACAGTAACTAAGTCCACCATAGAATCGCTACTAACATATTTTAATTCTATTGGTTTTCTTTGAGTAAATTTTGAGACTCTATCAGGGGTACCACCTGGTATTAAATTTACCTTTTCTCTCCATGTTTCCGGTAGCATTACTGTGAGAAAAACAACTCCTTGACTAAGTTCGGAGTTTTCCAGAGTATCATGGAGAATTTTCACCAAATTAGCAATTACGCTTTCAGTGGGTAAGCCATCTTCAGTGGAGTTGTTTTTAACATCTATCTCGTCAAAACAAATAATAACCGGATTATAGAAACTAACTAAATTCAAGACTTGCTGAATATTTTTCAGGGCTTCAGCTTCTTTGTCTTGATTGCTTTTAGGAGAATTAGGTAAACCCAACTCATCAGCATTGACCTGGGCTAATTCTTCACCAGATAACCATCTGATAGCAAAAGGTGCTTGAGTTTCTGAGAGTGTCCACAAAATAGCCCGGAGAATATAGGGATCTGCATTGGGTTTATTTTTCAGCACTTGTGCTTGCAAGGCATTCATGAGATTTTTGTTTTTGTCCAAACTCTTTTTATATGCTTGGTCAAACTTTTTAACTAACTCTGCTGATTGGGGGCAATTGTCACCTCTAGTTTCGTTGGCCATGGCTGCGGCTACTTCCTGCCACTGCATTACCCCTTGACTACCAGTTTCACTCAGACTATCTGCTAAGGTTTGCTGAAATTGGTACTTCACCAGATTTAAGTCTGTATAATTATTACCACCTGCATAGACAAATAAAGCACCGCCTTTTGTTTCTAATTGATGACGAATGCGGCTGAGAAGATGAGTTTTACCAACTCCCTGTTGTGCAGTGATCACAATGGAAGTCACTTTATCTTGGCTCAATTGACTTGTTCGCACAAATTCAATGGCTTCAAAGACTTTATTAGAAGCATGAGCATTTAAGGTTGGTACATCGGGGACTCCCTTTCCCCATACGTCCTGTTCTTTAACGATACCAGCGTTAGTAAAGGGATTATGATTTTTAATAGCGGCGTTAACGGCTTCTATGGAAGAAATAGGGGTATTTGTCATGATGAATAAATGTCGTGGGAGGAACTACACAGTGTGGAAGCAATTTGATTAACTCAGGCGTTGAGCATAGGAACGTAGTTGTGTACCTTCCATAGATATCGAGTCTTCTCGTTTATCAGGGGTAAAGTCTGCTATTTCTCCAGTAATCAGCTGCAAAATGTCCTCAGCTTGCATTTCGATCAACCAGGTGTTGAAGTTTTCACGGCTCACCCGCTCCCCTATGGTTCTCCTGATGCGATAAATAGGCACTAAATCATCTAAGTTGTAGTTCTGATTGAGTTGGTCGTAAACTTCTAATGCCACAGATTTAAATTCTTCGTAGGAAGAAATAACCGCCAACTTCACCCCATCACTCGCAAGAACAGATAGAGTTGATCCCCCATTCATCTGACTAATCCACCGCAGCAACGCATTGGCTACCCAGGTGCCGACAATAGTCCCCTCAAACTGAAAATCACCACTGCTCAAACCCTCCCCCAACATCTCCAAACCTATGGGAGAGGTGAGAGAAATTTTCTTTTTAGAAATAGAAATTGCTCCAGCCGTTTCCAAATCTTTAAATATGTGCCGATAGTCTCCTACCTTCTTACCCTTAGTGACAATTCGTTTAGTGAGTTGACCCTGGTTAACCTCTCCCTCCACTGCTCCCATATCCCACAACGCCAGCAGCACGCGTGTTTTAGCTTGAGTATCCTTTAAACCTTTTTCTTCTGCAGCCATGCCCAGTGTCCTATATGACTATTCATTTTATGGTAATATTATTTTGTCGTCTTAGCTATAAAAAACTTTTACTTATGAAGACTTAGATCCCCGACCTCTTTAAGAAGTCGGGGATCTGAAACTCCTAGTTTTTATAAATCAAATAGGATATCTGAATTTATGGTTTTTCAAGGTGAATTCCATCAACCCCTCCCCAACTCTTCTGCGCTTTACAAAGTCGCATAATCATTACTTATTTCCATGCAAAAATCAACCTTTAAAGCCTCTGTGCTTGCGGAGGAGAGGTTGGGAGAGCGGTTAGCGGGGGAGTGTCAACAGACTTAGTTAAACTCTTCGAGCTGGTCTAAGCGTAACCAAATATTTGGCGTTGGTACTTTCCCAAATTTTACCAAGGCGTAATCACCCTTAACATCGACAATTTCGCCCTTGCTGTCAAACAAATATGAAGGAAAGCGAGGATCGCTGGCTTGTGCTTCCAAACTATTTTCCAGCTTCTCGCGGACAGCGCGAACCATATCCCCTTTTTTAACTGCCATAAATTTCCTCTTGAATTGGTTTTAACAGGATTTTAACTTGTGGTCAGATGCAAATTCACTTAAGAATTTATTGCTGGTTTGTTTACACCCCATTCCCAGCCTCTCTACTAACTCTGACATTGGGGGCAAAAATGACTGGAACGCCCGGCTAATTTAATTCGCTCTATGGGAGTACCACAAACTCGACAGGGTGCGCCAGTGCGGTTATATACCCAAGCCACACCGCCATAATTACCGTTAACCCCTTGAACGTTGAGGAAATTACTAAAGGTTGTACCCCCAGCTGCAATACTGGTTTCTAATACTTGAATAATAGCTGTGTGTAAACGTTGAATTTGCTGTAACTGCAAATCCATACACAGGGTTACAGGTAAAATTCCACTTTTAAATAGTGCTTCGTCAGCGTAAATATTACCTAAACCCGCCACCACTGATTGATCTAATAGTGCTGTTTTAATAGGACGGCGGCGATTTTGTAATTTATCGGCGAAATACTCAAGGGTGAATTGAGGCGAAAAAGGGTCTACGGCTAGTTTCCCTAAACCGGTAATTATACTTTCTACTGCTACTCCTGGGGGAACCCACCACATTTGACCGAAGGTGCGCTGGTCAACAAAGCGTAATTCTTGCTGGTTTTCAAAGAATAGCCTCACTCTGGTGTGCTTGTGTAATGGTTCGTCTTGATGTAGCCATAATAGCTGTCCGGTCATGCGGAGATGAACCCCTAACGACGGAGTCTGGGGTGAGGGGGTGAGTTCCGCTAAAAGATATTTACCACGACGATGCCAAGCGGCGATCGCACTTCCTGTAATTTCACAAATGAACTCATTTACAGAAAACGGGTAGGCAATGGTGCGGTTTAGCAACACATCCCCACCCGTAATTTTGCGGTGCAGGGTAAATTGGTTTAGACCCCTGCGGATTGTTTCAACTTCAGGCAGTTCAGGCATTTAAGCTATATCGTTTACCTTTGAGGGTAGGCTGGTGAATGATATAGGATTTAAGCTATATCATTCAGCATCCCATCAAATTATTACCTTTATTGCTCTGCCGCTTAGTTTTTAGCTTTAGCTTTTGGTGGTTCTACCTCAAGTAATTCATCTAGGGCAAAGTTATTAGTGTTGAGACCAGAGTAATTCACCTTATCAAACCGGACAATTGCTGCGTATTTAATGCCGCTTTGGTCAATAGAAGCCACTGTGCCTACATCCTGAAACCAGTAGGATTCGGGGCGGAGAATACGCACTTTAGAACCACGTTGAACCATAAGTATCTTCCCTTTTAATGATGGATATATTAGGGCTAATTGATTTCACTTTACATTGTCCAGCTGTTTCCTAGAGGCTTTGTTAAGTTATTTATCTGAAACGGGGTTAAGTATTCCTCCATTGACAGCCGAAACCTGACAAGGTATCAGACCCATCTTGACAAAAAACCGAAGGCAGGGTATTTTCGTTGGCAAATGCAACGGATGTAATAAGATTTATGTTTTACTCAAAACAAACACACTACCCTCGTTACCCCTGCCAATGCGTAAATCACTATCTATATAAGTAATATCTAGCCAGCCTTGCTGTTGCTCGCTGTTTAAGGAGGTATCAATAGCCGTAAACTTTTTACCGGATTCAATTTGTTGAATAAAACTGGCGGGAGAACTGTAACCGATTAAAGGTTTTAAACCCAAAATGGATCGCTCAAACTTGACTTGTACACGTCGCTCCGAAACTGGTTCAAATTTGGCAACTACACTTACTAATCCTTCCAGATAAGGTAAGCCATAAATCTCGGCTATATTGTAAATACTGCCAGTGTTGACCCGGATACACTGATAAATTTGTCCCAGCTTACATAACGGTATGCGATCCAGGTTTAGGAGAGCTTTACTGGTTGTATAGATTAACCGCCAATCACCATTGAGTAAATCCGTCGCTTCTAAGGGGCGAGGGGTAGGATTGAAGTCTTCTAAATTGGCGATGGCTGCTAAGATAGCTTGTTTTTGTGGTTCAGTGGCTAGTAAACCGCGATTAGTACCGGCGATCGCATCAATGAGATTAGCTTTACCGAGCATGGTCTATCACCTCAAAAATCATCAGGATTGATCTACTTTCAGCCAACAGTATAGATTATGACATGATACTCGTGCAATTTGGGTGGTTCTTATAAGACTATTCAATAAATTATTTCTGCCAGTTTACGGATTTATTAACTACGACTTGAATGGATAATTAAAATATCCCTTGTCAGTGATAGACTTCTTAATGTCTAGTTACATGATCTTTTTGTGTTTTGGTAGATATGCTGAACTCTCCATTAAGTGAAGAACCCCGGAACCAACGTGCGCCAGTAATTCCATTAAAGCAAGAATCTTCTATGTTGGACTGGTTACAAAATCAAGGAAGGCTTGTAGCGCGTACTGTTCAAGAAACCGACTATTCACAACAAGAAGAAGAAATATCAGATTTCTTGAGTTCAGAAGACGGAATAGATGATTACGACATTGATGATGGTAGTGATCTTGGCGTAGACGAAGACTAGCCTAGTCAACCTGGGTAGTATTACCATAGCACATCGGCGAAAAAGTCAAATCAAAACTCATTGATGTTTTTGTCAGAAATTTATCTCGGTTTTTCCGTGCAGTGCTGGGTAATATCTATGTTCTGTTAAGTGTGGAGTGAAGGAAATTTCTGTGGACGCTAAATTATCTCCTAACCAAGGGTCAAATATTTCGGGTATTAGCTTAGCTTTTGGTTTAGTTATAGCCCTCAGTGTAGCAGCATTGAGCTTGGATTGGCTAGGACAGAGAACGCCCTGGCAAGGTATGTCACTTACGTTACCATTGTTGCTAGGAGCGCTGAGTACATCTGCTATGGGATTTTTAGTAATCCCAATGTTACAAGCCTGGAAAACTGGCCAAATTATCCGCGAAGATGGACCACAAGCCCATTTAAAGAAAGCTGGTACGCCAACTATGGGGGGTATATTTTTTGTACCGGTATCTGTGGCGATCGCCTGTATATTATCTAATTTTGCCACAGAAGTCCTTGGGGTCTGTGCTTTAACTCTCAGTTATGGATTTGTAGGTTGGCTTGACGACTGGCAAATTCTGCGTCGCAAATCAAATAAAGGGATATCACCCAAAATGAAACTGGCTTTGCAAATTGTATTTGCAGCCCTGTTTTGTCTGTGGCTGATGTTTAATCATAATTCTCAAATTACAAATATTGCTTTACCCTGGGTGAGCTTTACACTACCTTTAGGATATTTATTCTGGCCTTTGGCTGGCTTTGTCCTGGTCGCAGAAAGTAATGCAACTAATTTAACTGACGGTGTTGATGGTTTAGCAGCGGGAACCGTGGCCATCGCTTTATTAGGCTTAGGTTCTGTTATCGCCCCCGCTTACCCGGGATTAATGGTTTTTTGTGCCGCATTAAGTGGCGGTTGTTTAGGTTTCTTAGCCCATAATCGTAACCCAGCACGGGTGTTTATGGGTGATACTGGTTCCTTAGCACTGGGCGGAGCTTTAGCTGCTGTAGCTTTACTAACTAATAGTTTGGTAGCACTGTTTATTCTCAGTGGTATTTTCTTTGTGGAAACTATTTCAGTTATTGCCCAGGTGGGTTATTACAAAGCTACCAAGGGTCCTGATGGGAAAGGAAAGCGTTTATTGAAAATGGCTCCCCTACACCATCACCTAGAATTAAGCGGGTGGTCGGAATTACAAGTGGTAAGGGTATTTTATGCGATCGCTGGCATTTTGGCTGTTATTTGTGTAGCGATCGCCACTTTTTAAAATTTCACAACTTTTGAGAAAATCATTTAACAAAATACAAACTCCCTAATATAGGGAGTTTTTTTGATTATAGGACTTACGCAAGTGTCAGATTAAATGTATCTTGTCGGTTGCGTTATACCAATTCCATCAAATGATAAAACTTCTATGGGGTGGGCATCTTGCCCGCCCTTGTACCTACTCAGATGAAATCTGCTGTATATCGGATATCTATTGAGCCTTGTTAAATCCCAAATCATTTTCTGCCGCATAGCGTTCCATGAAGCGCATAAAGCGCTCCCATTCTGCAGCAGATTTCATCAGATGAACAGCTTCTAAGGCTTCTGGCTTCCCGTTGATGAACTTACCCTTAACTTCTCGGGTAATAATTTCTCCTTCCTCGTCAATCAAGTACATCCCGGTGATTTCCTCCGTGTTACCTTGATCTAAAATGCGCGGATTGGTGAAAATAAACGTTGCTGTCCCACTGTCGCCACTGCGCGAGCGGGTTAAGCGTACTTCTGGAATTACTTCCTCGTCGATTCCTCTGCAAAACTGGATTTTTGCCATGATGTCTGTATTTAAAGTTTTGTAATGGTTAATTTCCCATTTTCTGCTATATAAAACCTAGACAAAGCTAGACTTTACTTTCTACTTCAACGGGAGCATGGGAGCGGTTATCCCTGGTGTAGACTTGCACGCCTTAGCCAGACGCGATATTTCTCAAGTTAAGATTTACAAGAAAGACTACCGCTATCATTGCTTGGTTTTCGCGTTGGCAATAGTCTTAATTCAATACTTGATATCGTAGGATTATATATCAAGTGG
>NZ_JAQMUH010000072.1:0-39509 GCF_028331025.1 Anabaenopsis arnoldii
GCTAATCAAAAGTCTGGACATGGGGAAACTAGGGGATATACAAGGGCAGAAATTTCAATATAGAGGATAGCAGACAGTAATTTAGCAGACAGTTTATTAAAATTTATACAAGTGTAAATAACTTTAAGTTAGAATAACTGTCAGTTTGTCATCTACCCTAGGGTAGAGATAAACCCCCTTATTTACTCTCATTAAGTTTGACTAAAGTCGGATCAATCCCACTGAGTATTGAATATAAGATTTTAAATAAAGTTAACAATCATTGCCTAGAGTATTATATGTAACCCACTAGTCCACTTTTAGTGGACTTTCGCTATCAGACGGGGAATAATGGCTGTTGATGCTCATACCTCTTCCCAGTCAACAGCGACTTATCCTGGAAGCGGGTAAACCAATAAACATACAAAATATTTCCTCGGAAAATGCCGAAGACAGGAAAATGCGCAAACGAGACAAAAAGGAATACCGCCCCTAAAAAAACCTCTTAATTACTTTGTTCTGGTATTACATATTCAATAGCCAAGTGTGTGGTAGTTTATTTCTGCACAAGCTCTTTAATTTCCCAATCCACGGCAGCTATGACACTTAATTTATACTTACTGCGACATGGAGAAACTACTTTTAGCCAAAGTGGTAATTTCTGTGGTCAAACTGATGCAGATTTGACTACAGCAGGAATGGAAATGGCGGAGAGTTTTGCTAATGTTTATCAAAAATTGGACTGGTCAGCGGTTTATGTTAGCCCCATGAAGCGCACAATAGCAACGGCCAAGCCGTTTTGTGATGCTGTGGGTGTCAATATGCAGTTGCGTGACGGATTGAGGGAAGGTAGTTATGGCGAATGGGAAACTAAGAGTAAATCCTTTGTGCAAGAGAATTACTCAGAAAACTATGTCAAATGGTTAACAGAACCGGCCTGGAATGCGCCCCTAGGTGGAGAAACGGCGGTAGAGATTGCTAACCGTTCTATGTCGGTAATTGCTGAAATTCAAGAAAAACATCCTCAAGGTAATGTTTTAGTAGTTTCCCATAAAGCTACAATTCGGATTATGCTTTGCAGTTTACTGGGAATTGATTTAGGACGCTATCGCTATCGGGTCAATATTTTAGTTGCATCGGTAAGTATGCTTAAATTTGATGTTAATGGTCCCTTGTTAGAAATATTAGGCGATCGCCATCACATACCCGATCATCTGCGCTCTCGTCCAGGAACTTAATCACAGGGTCTGGGTCTAAGTTGACCTTGAAATCATACTCACTTACAAAGTGCGATCGCCGATCCTGTAGGGTGCGTTAATGAAATGTAACGCGCCATTTTTTTATTGATGCAGCCAGCAGAGTTGGCGGTGATATGATAGATAGGTTAGGTTAAGGAAACAATAGCTTTTTGCTGCTCTACGTCAGGATAGAGTCAATTTAGGTAATAACGGAGGTAACAAAACCTTAATGGAAAGTCCTATCCATATCCATCCAGATATTTGTAATGGAAGACCCATTATAGCTGGAACCCGAATTTCTGTGCAAACAATTATGGAATTTTTGGGAGCAGGAGATTCTATTGAAGAAGTCCTTGAAGAATATCCTTCTCTGAATCGAGAAGATATTTATGCGTGTATCCAATTTGCAGCAAGATTGATGGCGAATCACTATGAAGTAAGAAAAATTGCATGAATGGTTTTTTCTTCGATGAAAATTTACCAGCTAAAATCCTGTTCACTCCATCTTTACCCATCGTTCATGTTTCGGTTTTAGGTACGAGTCCAAGTGATACGGAAATTTGGGAATATGCAAAGGAGAAAAAACTGGTTATTGTTACGAAAGATGCAGACTTTTCTGATCGACTGATGCTTGATTTTTCCCCACCTAAAGTAGTACATCTCCGTTTTGGCAATATGCGAAAACGCGAATTTCATCAGTTTTTAGTTCGTACTTGGCCACAAATTGAAGCTTTGGTAATTGACCATAAATTGGTTAATGTCTATTTAGATATAATTGAAGCATTTAGATAATTTTTGCGGTTCTTCAGTGCGATCGCCGATCATGCAATTTGTACTTATTCCTTTGTAAAAATAGAAATAAATCCTATAAGTCAGGTTTAATTGACAATAATATGTTATATTAAATAGCGTGATGACCGCTACATAAATATCAGTTGATATGATTGCTGAACATATCCTGGCTAAAGAATTCACAAGAGTCGTAACTCAATATTACCCAACACTTGGGGAATTACTAGACGGGTGTCATGTGAAAGTTATCACCTGTTTTTGGGGACGACCAGCTAAACGTTTGCAATATATAGGAATTTATTGCTGTGAAGAAATACTTCCTCATGTGCAAGCGCAAAAACATATACTCAG
Organism: Anabaenopsis arnoldii; assembly: GCF_028331025.1. Lineage (NCBI taxonomy): Bacteria > Bacillati > Cyanobacteriota > Cyanophyceae > Nostocales > Nodulariaceae > Anabaenopsis > Anabaenopsis arnoldii. The sequence goes on from NZ_JAQMUH010000072.1 coordinate 2,361, forward strand.
AGAACTAGCACATAATATGGGGCTAGTGGAAGTAGTCTGTATGAACGCGAAGCGACTGCTACGCGATCCCATGTCCAAGCTCAAGCAGACCAATCCCCGGTTGTGGTTGGAATTGCAATGGGTGACAACTAAATAGCGATCGCCAAAAATGAAAACCGGAATTTTTTGCAATTACGAAAACCATGATCAAAATACTAGTCACAGCATCTGGGAACAGGTAGCGCTAGTAAAAGAGGCGGAGAGTTTAGGTTTTGATTCAGCTTGGGTGAGTGAACATCATTTTAATGAGTTCAATCTCAGCTCATCTATGTTGGTGTTGATGGGACACCTTGCGGGACTAACTTCAACTATTCAATTAGGTACAGCAGCAGTATTATTACCATTTCATAACCCGATCCGAGTAGCGGAGGATATTGCTACTCTCGATAATTTGTGTAATGGTAGATTATTATTTGGGGTGGCTAAGGGTGGGCCATTTCCCCAACATAACAAGCATTTTGGTACACCCATGGGGGAATCTCGCGCCAAAATGTTAGAGGCGATCGCCCTCATTCAACAGCTGCTGTATGATGCTGATGTTTCATTTAACGGACAGTATTATCAATGCGATCGCTTGACAATTACCCCCAAACCCTTGCAGCATAGAATCCCAGTTTACATAGCCACTGGTGATGATCAAGGTATACAATTTGCGGCTGAAAATTCCTTTGGCTTAATGGGGGGGCCGCCATTCTCCTTAGAGAGATTAAAAAATACCGTCGCTAAATATCGAGCTGTGAATCCTAGTGGTGCTGAGAAACTAGTATTAGCACGGTTCTTTTATGTTGGTAAAACAAACGATGAAGCAATCAGCGCCGCATTACCATTCATCCGTAAATTCAGCCAAAAAATGCAAGCCAACACGGCGCAGATCATCCAGAAAGGCTCAAATCCTCACCAAAAACCATTTGACCGCACAAATATTTGTTTTGATGAAGACTACTTAATTGAGAACTCAATTATTGGTGATGTGAGGACTTGTCGCGACAAAATCACCAGATTTCAGGACGAGTTAAATCTCGACACATTAGCGCTCAAACCCTCCTCCTTTGTTTTGCAAAACAACTTAGAGAGTTTGCAGCGTTACAACCAAGAGGTTCGGAATTATGTCTAAACTACACCAGCTTCCTCCTGATGATTTACCTCCCACCGAGGTAACAAAACAAGATGGAATGCTGCATCTAGAGTTAGAGCGGTCTACTGGTATATGCTTTTTTCAGGCCTGCGATCGCATTACTCAAGTACTCTTATCTAAATGTCAATGGTATCTCACCAAGAATAGTACCACCCTGACACTAATCATTGACTGCCCTGATATAGTATCTTACTGGCATATAGTCAGTAATATTCCCCAGTTAGGAAACAGGCTAGAACGGTTTACCAGTGATGCCAAAATTCGCGTTTATCCTCCCTTTGGCAAAGGTACACCCTTTGAAATCAGGGTGAATGAGATTTCCGCTTATCGGGATTGGCTCTAATACCCAACCTGTCCCATCATATTCACCCTTCCCGTCCTGCGGGGAGGGAATTTAACTGAGTTCAACAGAAACTGGGAGAAAATCAGCAACAGTTGCTGATAACCACCCATACCAACCTTCTAAACCCATACCAGTAGTAGCAGAAACCTGGAAAACTTGAATTTTAGGGTTAACCTGTCGCGCATACTCAATACATTTTTCTACATCAAACTGTACATAAGGCAATAAATCAACCTTAGTGAGAATCATAATTTCACTAGCGCGGAACATATGGGGATATTTTATCGGCTTATCTTCTCCCTCAGTCACCGAGAGAATCACTACCTTAGCTTGTTCTCCCAAATCAAATAAAGCTGGACATACTAAATTTCCCACATTTTCAATCATCACCACAGAATTAAGAGGGGGGTTTAACTGCTGTAAACCCCTAGCAATCATAGCAGCTTCTAAATGACAACCAGTACCCGTGTTAATCTGCACAACCTTACAGCCTGTTTCCTGAATCTTTTGAGCATCATTAGCTGTTTCTTGGTCGCCTTCAATAACACTAATAGGTAACTGGTGTTTTAAATCTTGAATCGTCCGGGTGAGCAGAGTGGTTTTTCCAGCACCAGGAGAACTCATTAAATTTAAAGCTAAAATATTCCGTCCTTGAAACCATCCCCGATTCTGGGCTGCTAACAGATTATTTTTAGCTAAAATATCTTGTTCTAAAGATATAGTTGTGCCATGAATTTTAGCATGAATTTGAGACTCTTCACCCTGATGATCATGGGAATGGGTAATTACAGTACCATCAGGTAAACTGTGAGTATGAGTGTGGTGATGATTATGTTCCACCTCACCTGTGGCTAAATTAGTGATTGTAATGTGAGCATTATCAGAGCAACCGCAGGTTACACACATAATTCCTCTATTTCTATTTCTTTAATTTTCAGTTCTTCACCGGTTATTAAATCTAATTCCACGCTACCACAGCTACATATACCAAATGGTTTATTTAAAGTTATTTCCGCTTTGCAAGTACGACAGCGTGCTAAACCAGGGATTATGTTAATTTCTAATATGGCTCCTACTAATACTGTACCTTGAGTACAGATGTCAAAACAAAACTCTATAGCTTCCGGTAAAACCGCCGAAAGTGCGCCAATTTCTAAAACTACGCGGTTAACTTTTGCCCCTTGGGCCTGTTCGCTCACAATAGCGACAATATTTTGTGTAATTCCTAACTCATGCATATTTTGATCAGATTTGAAACCACAGATACACACAGATAAAAATTAACAAATTCTCGGTAATTGTTCCCCCACTAACATATCAACAATTCTTTGAGTCCCAAAAGTTGTTTGTAATAAGACAACTCCCGGAGGTGAAGCAATAACCTCACCAATTATACAAGCATCTTTACCGGCGGGGTGGGACTTCATCGCTGATAATACAGTTTCTGCGTGATTACCCCCTACCACCACAACTAATTTACCTTCATTGGCTAAATATAAGGGGTCTAAACCTAAGATTTCACAAACTCCTTGTACCTCTTCCCGTATAGGAATAGATGGTTCATGGACACGAATACCAACATCAGAACTGAGAGAAAATTCATTTAAAACCGTCGCTAAACCGCCCCGTGTAGCATCCCGCATGGCGTGAACTTCAGGACAAACATTCAGGATAGTTTTTACTAAACTGTGTAATGGTTGACAGTCACTTTCTATATGAGTTTCTAATGCTAATTCCCCACGAGCGATTAAAATCGCCGTACCATGATTTCCCAACTCACCATTAATAATTACTACATCTCCCACTTGGATATTATGGGCAGAAATGTTAATTCCTTCAGGAATTACCCCAATACCTGTAGTATTAATAAACAGTTTATCCGCCGCGCCACGATGCACAACCTTAGTATCACCTGTGACAATCTGCACGCCAGCTTTTTGGGCGGCTAATTTCATACTCCCAACCACCCGGCGCAAGGTTTCTACAGGTAGACCTTCTTCTAAAATTACGCTACAAGTGAGGTATAAAGGTGTAGCACCACTAACGGCTAAGTCGTTAATGGTACCATTAACGGCTAATTCCCCAATGTCACTACCGGGAAAAAATAAAGGGTCTACTACATAGGAATCTGTGGTAAATGCCAGTCTATCACCTTGTGCTGTGAGATGAGTTAACTTTAAACTGGCTTGGTCTTCTAGTTGTGCAAGAATTTGATTATCAAAACTGCTGACAAAAATATCTTGGATTAAATCCCGCATGGCTTTACCCCCGCTACCGTGGGCGAGGGTAATATGAGTATCTCTAAGTTTAGTTTTGGGGGGGTTTTGGGTTTTGTTGTTGGGGAAAATATTCATGTTTAAATATTGAGTCAGCAGCAGTATTGATGATTCTGCTATGGGGTTAAGGCAATTTTTGCGGCTTTTTTACTCATGGCAGCAAGTCTGCCATATTTGTAATAGGCTGCACAGGCTCCTTCGGAGGAAACCATACAGGTTCCTATAGGTGTTTCTGGTGTGCAAGCTGTACCAAATACTTTACATTGCCAAGGTTTTAAGGTTCCTTTCAGGATTTCTCCACATTCACAGGCTTTGTGGTCTCTGACTTTTAAGTTAGGAATAGTAAATTTTAGTTCTGCGTCAAATTGGGCATATTCAGGACGGATTTTTAAGCCTGATTTAGGTATGTCCCCTAAACCCCGCCAGTCAAAGTTTTCTCTAACTGCAAAAACTTGGTTGATGGCTTGCAATGCGACTAGGTTTCCAGCTGGTTCTACTAATCTGTTATATTGATTTTCAACTTCGCAACGATTTTCTACTAGTTGCTGTAGCAGCATCCAAATTGATTGGAGTATATCTAAGGGTTCAAAACCGGAAACTACTATAGGTTTATGATATTTTTGAGAAATAAATTCATAGGGTTCTGTCCCAATTACCATACTCACATGACCAGGGCCAATAAATCCATCTAGTTGTAAGTCGGGGTTATCTAGTAGGGCTTGGAGGGCGGGAATTACCAGGACATGATTAGAAAACATACTAAAATTAGTGATGTTCTCCGCTGCTGCTTGTAAGATGGTGAGGGCGGTACTGGGGGCGGTGGTTTCAAAGCCTAGGGCAAAAAAGACTATTTCTTTATCGGGGTTGTCTCTGGCGATTTGTAGACTATCTAATGGCGAGTATACCATGCGAATATCTGCGCCCCTAGCTTTGGCTTGCAAGAGGCTAGTATGGGAACCGGGAACCCGCATAGTGTCCCCAAATGTGGCGAGGATAACGTTATTATGTTGGGAGATGGCGATCGCATCATCTAATCTTCCCTTTGGCATCACACACACAGGACAACCGGGGCCATGTATCAGTTCTAGGTTATGGGGAAGGATATCTTCAATACCATATTTAAATATAGAATGGGTATGTCCCCCGCATACCTCCATGATTTTAATAGGTTTTTCTAGCTGCTGACCAAGTTTAGTGATTTGCTTGGTTAAAGCTGCGGCTTTTTCCGGTTCTCGAAATTCATCAACGTATTTCATAAAAGTATTTTTGCTGATAGCGTAGCGTGGCGTAACCCGTAGACCTTTAATTACTCACTGCTTGAGCTAGTTCTGCTAGTAGTTGTAATGTTTCCTTTGCTTCTTCCTCATTAATCCGATTCATAGCAAAACCAACATGAACTAGTACCCAATCACCAATACATTTTTCTGGGGGATGTTCTTCATTAACAATACAAGCAATATTGACTTGACGTTTAACTCCACCGATATTAACTATCGCTAATTTATGGTTAATATCGCTGATTTCGATAATTTGACCGGGAATTCCTAAACACATTGTTTTTTTCTGTAAGAATAACCATAGGGTAGCCGTACAACCTTACTTTAGGGGAAATTAACCTCAACAGCATTTTAAGGAAGATTCATTAATTGTGCTGCTGTAATCACCCCCTGTCCCAATGATATATTGCCATCATTGGCAGGAAATAAATTATGGGTCAGTACATGGATACCTAAGTTTTCTAAACCTGCCTTTACCTGTGCTAATAAGATACAGTTTTGAAATACACCCCCTGTTAAAGCCACCTGATTAATTACATTTTCGTGACACAGATGTTTAACTAAATTGACAATAGTTTGAGATAAACTTGTATGAAACTTTCTAGCTATATCTGATGGCTTAACTTGTTTTTGTAAGTCCCGAAGTAAGTCTGGCCACATTGGTTTGGAGTCTATATAGTAAATACTATCGGAAAAATTCACCTCAAAAGGATAAATTAGAGTTTCTTCATAATTATTTAAACTCAGAGGATTAACTAAAGCCTCCATGGCGATCGCAGCTTGTCCTTCATAGCTGCATTTTTCGGGATAAATACCCATAGCAGCTGCTACCCCATCGAATAACCTCCCAACGGAGGAAGCGAGGGGGGAATTAATTCCCTGTGCTAGAGCTTGATTAATCAGCTTTAAGGGCTTTTGCTGTAAAAATTTGATAATTTCCAAGTCAGAATATTCTTGTTGACAAGTCTCCCAAAGATCGGCGCTGAGTAAATGGGCGTAGGTGTTACGCCAAGGTTGATAAATAGCCTGTTCACCCCCAATCATAGCTACAGGCTTAAAAGTTGCTAATCGCTGAAATCGGCGATAGTCTGCTAACAGAAATTCACCCCCCCAAAATGTAGCATCTTCGCCATAACCTAAACCATCTAAAGCAATACCTAAAACTGGGGGTGCATTTAAAGGAATACCATTTTCTGCCATACAAGCAGCAATATGGGCGTGATGATGTTGGATGTGATGCAGTTTAACTTTATTCACAGGTGCGACTTCCTTACCCAGTTTTGTCGCCAGATATTCAGGATGTTTGTCAACAGCGATCGCCTGGGGTTGATGTTCAAATAAATTTAAATAGAGATTGAGGGTATCATGATAGCTATAAAAAGCCCCTGCATTTCCTAAATCCCCCAAATGCTGAGAAACAATCGCCTCATTTTCCCGCAACAGACAAAAAGTATTTTTTAACTGACTACCCATTGCTAAAATCGGCGGTACCTGCTCAAATCCTGGGGGTAACTTCATCGCTGCTGGTGCGTATCCCCTAGCTCTGCGAATGATTTTTACTCTATCATCAACCACCCGCACCACAGAATCATCAACTCGGTTGACAATTTCGCGATTGTGTAAGAGAAAATAATCAGCTATTTTACCTAACTTTTCCCTAGCTTCGCCATTATCAATACATTGTGGTTCATCAGCAATATTCCCACTAGTTAACACAATAGGGCGATTCATCCGCCGGAGAATTAAATGATGTAAAGGCGTATAAGGTAACATAAAACCCAGGGTATTTTGTCCTGGTGCAACTGCAGGCGCAATGGGAAACTGAGGAATTATCTGCCCATCTTCATTTTCCCATGGTTTTTGATGTAACAATACAATCGGCGCAGCGGGACTCTGTAGTAATTCCCTTTCCCTGGGGTTGACTATACAATATTGTTCAATAATAGAAATATCCCGCGCCATTAAAGCCAAAGGCTTATAATCACGGTGTTTACGTTGACGGAGTTTTTGCACAACCCCCTCTTGAGTTGCATCACAAGCTAGGTGAATACCACCCAACCCCTTAATAGCGACAATCTCCCCTTTTTGCAGCAAAGTACAAACAGCATCCACATCATCGAGCATAGAAAACATGGAAGCCGTCACAGGTTGACCATCGGCGCGTTCTAACCAAGCTGTGGGTCCGCAAGTATGACAAGCTACAGGTTGGGCATGAAAGCGGCGATTTTCCACATCATTATACTCCTGCTCACATTCCGCACACATAGGGAACGCAGACATACTGGTATTGCATCTATCGTAAGGAATCCCACGAATAATACTGAAGCGCGGACCGCAGTGAGTGCAATTAGTAAAAGGGTAACGAAAAAACCGACTAAAGGGGTCAAAAATTTCTTGTTGACATTGGGGACAAGTCGCCGCATCAGGAGCAATTTCAGTTTTAATAGAACTGCTGACACTGTGAGCAATCACAAAATCAGGAAAACTCCACTTACCCTGATAAGGTGTGCGAATCAACTCCTGAATTTTTGCCAAGGGGGGACATTCAATATATAGTCGTTCTACAAACTCAGCGATCGCCTCCTCACTTCCAGACACCCGAATCAAAACCCCCTCACCATCATTACAAACTTCACCACACAACCCCCCAGCTTTAGCTAGACGATAAACAGTAGGGCGAAATCCGACACCCTGAACAGTACCACGAACTCTAATTTCTTGGGTTACCACATCTTCCATGGTTCTTTTTTTGCGCCTGAGAATTTAAAAAACTGTTACTGTAACCGCCACAACAAAACCCGATTATTTCCAGAGTCAGCAATCACCGCAGTATTACCGCAAACCTTCACCCCATAACACCAATTTAAACTATCTCGCCTGGGTAACCCAAAATTACGATTTTCACCTTTACTCTGAAAATTTGCTTGTCCGGCGATCGCATCAGCCACCGCCCCCTGCAATAATAATAAAGATTCCCGTCCTTTCCATCCTAACAACCGGGAATTAGCAGTATCAGCAACCAGCAACCAATCATTACCAACACCTACACCATAAGGCATACTCATACTACCAGCACTAGGAAAATAAACACCTTGATTCATTTCCACAACATCAAAGCTTTGTTGTCCTAGAACCACCGCACAAGGCGCATTATTTTCTGTAGGTATTCCCTCCCAAATCATTACCCGATGATTCCCCGCATCAGCCACCACTAAATTATGATTCCAAATTGTCATATCATGACACCAGCGCATACTCGCAGCAGTAGGAGCACCCCCCCCATTTTCATGGCGCGATATCAGATTTGGTTGTCCCAAAACTAAATCAGCTGGTTGACCATTTTCTGTAGGTAATTCATGCCAAATTAATAACCGCCGATTTCCCGTATCAGCCACAAATAACTTACCTTGATGATAGAAAACACCATAGGGCCAGTGCATAGTATCAGCTGCTGCTAGAGTACCTCTATTGGGTTCACAATGGCTAAAATCAGCTTGACCTAACACTAAATCTGCTGGTACATGACTATCCTCCGGGACATTTTGCCAAATCAATACCCGATGATTCCAAGCATCAGCAACCGCTAACCCATGACCACAAGCACAAATTCCCGTAGGAACACTAAAAGTATTTCTTCCTGGTGAACCTTTAGCATTTTGTCCCTCATGCTGAAAATCCGGTTGTCCAATTACCCAGTCAGCTGGTTGACTATCTCTAGTGGGTAAATTTCGCCATCCCAATAAGCGGTGATGTCCTGTATCGGATACCCATAATGGACCGGTTGGAGATAATAAACAAGCACCACGGGGGCCAAACATAGATACCGCACTAGGTACTATAGGCACTGCTAATATTTCTGGTGTAATTATATCACCTAAAATCACCTCTGCACCATGAGGGGATAATAGTAATAACTGGGACGCAGGATTAATAATATTGATGGGTATATCCATTAACCACAGATCAAGATTGATAAATACAGGGTATTTTTTTTGAGGGAACAGGGAACAGGGAATAGGGAACAGGGAATTGGTGTGTACTTCATGAGAATGTAAAAACTGCTGATATTAAAGAGAATATTTAGGCAATTTTACAAACACTTTATCGGTTTTAATGTGTACTGGATAAGACTGTAATGGAATATCCGCAACAGTTAAACATTCACCAGTTTGTAAGTTATACTGAAATCCATGAGATGCACAAGTGAGAATGTGATTATCTAACTTACCTCTATCTAAAGGAGTTGCTAGGTGTGGGCAAGCATTCAGGTAACAGTTAACATTTTCACCATGACGATATAAAATCAGGGAATTCTTGCCTATTTTACCTGTCAATATTCCAGATGGGGGAATTTGATCCACTGTTGTCACTTTCACCCAAGTCGCTGTATCCTCCGGATAAAATGCACTATTGACAGCGGTAGCACTATGATTAACAGCAACAACTTTAGTAATTTCGGGACAATGATTTTTTATCGCCTGTTCCACACTTTGAGTTAAGGTTAAATTGGAAGTGGGACAGCTGCTACAAGTACCAATTAATTTAACTTCTACTGTATCAGGTGCTTTGAGTGCTGAAAATTCTACATCCCCGTTATGGCTTTTTAAGCCTGGTCGAACTTCTGCAAGAGCTGCTTGAATTCTGTCTATTAAAGGTGCTTGTGGCGGTTTAATTAGTTCGTGGTACAGCAGAACTGAATATACTATGTCATCATCTACTGCTCGCCGCAAGGCCGATATTGATTCTTTTTTGACGGTTTTAATTAAACTGGTCAGTGCTGCTTTATGTAAATCTTCAATCGCTCTTTTTAATCCTACAGCTACACACCTTTGGCTTTCATCCCATTGGGATATAATCGCTTCAAATCGGTTAATCTCTGTAACTAATTCTTCCAGCTTGGTCATGAGATATTGGTCGATAGTTGGTAGTATTTGGCTGACTTGGTGATAGAATTATTAGCCAAGTTATCAATTTTCTTATAGGCTCGGTATTTTCCCGCCCTCTCATTTAAATAAAATTTGCTGCAATTAACTACTAAGCGCAGGGTATACAGATGAATACATATAAATCCTGATTCATCTGTATTTGATTAATTGCAGATGGTAGATTTATTTCATTTTGAAATCTTTCAATAAATATGGCATCATGGCACCTGTAATTAAACTAGATACTGTCACTGCTAGGTAAAAAGGGAGTGCAGTTTGAGATAATATCAATATGAGAGAACTAATACCTGAAGCCATGAGAATTTTTTGGAAAAAATCCCATGGGTCACGCAGAAGTTTACCTTTGAAAAATAATTTGGCAGATAGCCATCCCAGTTCTAACATTATGCCTCCTAATAACTGCTGAATAGGTTGAGTAGAGCAAAACTTAATAATATGGCTGGAATCACACCAGCAGGGGCAAATAATGCCCCTAAAGTGGCTGAAAATTGATAGCCAATATCTTTTCCTGCTAATATCATGGCACTAATTGCACCACTAAACATTGATAATGCTGTAGCTATCAATATCCAGGTAATTTCTGTGGTTAGGTTTAAGTTACCATCTGCTAAGTTGGTGAGTATTTCTGTCATGGTGATTCGGTGATAGGTGTAAGTAAATTCCCAACTAATCCATAGTTACGCGCATTTGTACTTCTATATCTTGTATAGCTTGGGTAACAATTTCTGCTTGTTCTTGCTGTTCGTGTTTAGTGAAAATTGCCCAAGCTTCTTGATAGTAATTATATGCTTGGAGGAGGTTTTGAGGATTCCCCAATTCTGGCTTTTCTACATCGTCGGGTAAGTTGAATAAGGCGTTGGCTTTATTCGATATGGTGTTGGCGTATTCTAGGGGGGTGTCTCTGGGGTTACGGACTTTGAGGGCTTCGTCATAAGCTGCGATCGCCCGTAAGTTATTATCCAAAGGATGGGAACTGACTAAATATTGCAAAGCATTACCCAAATTGTTTTGCAACATGGCATATTCACGAGGATGGTCAATTAAGTTAATGTGCTTTAATGCTACTTCAAAGGATTGTACTGCTAACCCTTGGCGTAGGTATTCTTGTTGTGAAGCCATGGGCATAGACAAGTAGGCGATCGCAATATTATTGTATAAAATTGCGTATTCCTGTGGGTAATCCTCCCAAGTAAACACCTGTAAAGCCTGATGATAAGCTTGGATACTGTCGGTCATCCGTGCCAGATTGAATGGTACTAAGGACTGCAAAACCAGCCCCAGATTCATCTGTGCCTCTGCCACTTCTTCCGGTAATGCTAATTGCTGTAAAATTGGCAAAGCCTGCTGATAATTTGCTTTGGCTTCTAGCAGCAGTTGAGAACCGCCATCAGGTATACTTTGTAACGTCCCTGCCATCCCCACCAAAGCCCTGGCTTGCAATAGGGGGTATTCCTCACCACACATCTGATAGGCTCGGTAATATAGACCCATTGCATTGCGTAAATCTTGGGCGGTTTTGGGCTGCTTATGAAAGCCTTGAGCCATTTCAATCAGCATCTGGATTTTTTCTGCTACTGTGGCCGACTCCGAGCCAATAGCTGCGATCGCTGCTTTTACTGCTGAATCTGTAATAGTGGGGTTCATAACTGCCGTGATTTGGTCAAAGCCCATTAGTGGGTAAATTTATCAACTCGGCGGATGTACACAGGTTTAAAATCCCATAAATCAACACTTGGCAATTAAGCCCAAAATCAAATCCAAGTAGGTAAGAATGAAATCGGCGCTATAGCATTTCCCATGCTCGTGAGGTACAAAGTTTTTTAGTTTTAGGGAGCAGGTAACGAATTAGTGTGTACTTCATTAGACACATCAAAAAGCTATAGATTAGATTAATCTATCTGGAAAATTTAGAAAATCAATTCTTTTACCATAAGGCATCTGTTGAGCAAAATCAACCGGTAAATTGCCAATATTGATATCACCTTTAAACACCTGAAATATTTATAGAATTTCCCATGCTCGTGAGGTACAAAGTTTTTTAGTTTGAGGGAACACCGGAACAAGGAATAGAGAATAGGGAATTGGTGTGTACTTCATGAGCCTGAAAAAGGCTTTAATTTACAAACCCTTTGATCTGATTTAAGCAGAAAATGACGGGCACCGATGCCCAACCCACAAGATTTATGATATTTATTTACTTAAAAACTGCTGTAAAAGGTATTTGTACGTTGGTAACTTCAAGAGTATATTATCTTTTGATGAAGAAAAAATAATCAATTCAAAAATTAAATTATAATAATGAATATTGATTAACAGGTGATACTCTACAAGTCTCATCACCTCCATCAGTGCATAACCAACAATACAAAAATGTGTAGCTAATGACTAACGTACTATGGCTGCAAGGTGGTGCGTGCTCAGGTAACACCATGTCATTTCTCAACGCCGAAGAACCGACAGTGTGCGATTTAATTGCCGACTTTGGCATTAAGGTACTTTGGCATCCCTCCTTGGGACTGGAACTAGGTAACGACTTACAAACCCTCCTCTGGGACTGCTTCCTAGGCAAAATTCCCCTAGATATCCTAGTGTTTGAAGGCAGCGTTGTAAATGCTCCCAATGGTACAGGGGAATGGAACCGTTTCGCCGATCGCCCCATGAAAGACTGGTTAACCGACCTATCCCAAGCGGCTAAATACATTGTAGCAGTCGGAGACTGCGCCACATGGGGGGGAATCCCTGCCATGTCACCCAACCCCAGCGAATCAACAGGGTTGCAATATCTCAAGCGTCAACCAGGGGGCTTTTTAGGTCAGGATTTTGTTTCTAAAGCCGGACTACCCGTAATTAATATTCCCGGATGTCCCGCCCATCCCGATTGGATTACGCAGATATTAGTGGCGATCGCCACCGGACGCATAACCGACATCGCCCTAGATGAATTACATCGTCCCCAAACCTTCTTCAACACATACACCCAAACAGGCTGTACCCGTAACGTTCACTTTGCTTACAAAGCATCCACAGGGGAATTTGGTCAACGTAAAGGTTGCCTATTTTATGATTTAGGTTGTCGTGGTCCGATGACCCACTCATCCTGTAACCGCATTTTGTGGAACCGTGTTTCCTCCAAAACTCGCGCCGGTATGCCTTGTTTAGGTTGTACAGAACCAGAATTCCCCTTCTTTGACCTCCAACCAGGAACCGTATTTAAAACCCAAACAATCATGGGAGTACCTAAAGAACTACCCCCCGGAGTCAAACCCAAAGACTACGCCGTGTTGACCATGGCCGCTAAAGATGCAGCCCCAGCTTGGGCAGAAGAAGACTTTTTCACAGTTTAGGGAATGGAACTAGAGACCCCATTCCTTAATTAACTACAGGAGAGGAGAATGGCAATTAAAACATTAGATATTTCCCCCGTTGGTAGAGTTGAGGGGGATTTAGATGTGCGCGTTGATATTGAAAATGGGCGGGTAGTCAACGCCTGGACACACGCCGAACTGTTTCGCGGCTTTGAAATTATCTTACGCGGCAAAGACCCCCAAGCCGGATTAATTGTCACACCCCGGATCTGCGGTATCTGCGGTGGTTCCCATCTCACCAGTGCATCTTGGGCATTAGATACACTTTGGGGTACAGAAGTACCCCGCAATGCCATATTGGCCAGAAATTTGGGTCAAATTGTGGAAACAATGCAAAGTATACCTAGGTATTTTTATGGATTGTTTGCCATTGACCTCACCAATAAAAATTACCGTCGTAGTCGCTTTTATGAAGAAGCTTGTCGCCGCTTTGCAGCTTTCACTGGTAAATCTTACGAAATTGGTGTGACAATTTCCGGCAAACCTGTAGAAATCTATGCTTTATTCGGCGGTCAATGGCCGCATTCTAGTTACATGGTTCCTGGTGGTGTGATGTGCGCCCCCACCCTCACCGATATTACCCGCGCTTGGGCCATCCTGGAATACTTCCGCACCAATTGGTTAGAGCCTGTATGGTTGGGTTGTTCCCTAGAACGTTATGAACAAATCCGCACCTATGATGATTTTATGGCCTGGCTAGATGAAGACCTGAATCATCGTGAGTCTGACTTGGGTTTTTATTGGCGCATGGGTTTAGATATCGGTCTTGATAGATATGGCGCTGGTGTTGGTAAATATGTCACTTGGGGATATTTAGCCCATGAGGACAAATACCAAAAGCCCACCATTGCTGGGCGCAATGCTGCCATGATTATGAAAAGTGGTGTATATGACAGCTTCAGCGATACTCACACTTTAATGGAGCAGTCCCAAATCCGGGAAAATACCACTCATTCCTGGTATGATGAAGGTATCGCAGATATTCACCCAACCAACCGCACTACTAAACCCACTGTTAATAACAGTAAAGACTTTGACAATGCTTACTCTTGGTCTAGTGCTGTACGCCACCAAGATTTCGGACGCTTAGAAGCTGGACCACTAGCCCGGCAGTTAGTAGCTGGTGGTAATCACGGCGAATCCTGGCAACACCATGACGGATTTATCCTAGATGTATTTAAGCACATGGGTGGTGCTAGTGTTCACCTACGCCAGTTAGGACGATTGCACGAGATTGTCAAATTATATCGCCAAGCTGAACACTGCTTACGGGAGTTTAAATTAAATGACCCTTGGTATATTAAACCTACAGAAAAAGATGGCCAGGGTTGGGGCGCAACGGAAGCAGCGCGGGGAGCTTTGTCTCACTGGGTGGAGGTAGAAAAGGGTAAAATTAAAAATTACCAAGTAATTGCTCCTGGTACTTGGAATATTGGCCCCCGTGACGGTGAAGGTAAACGCGGTCCGATTGAAGAAGCTTTAATCGGGACACCCATAGAAGATTCTACCGACCCGGTGGAGGTTGGTCACGTGGCGCGATCGTTTGATTCCTGTTTAGTGTGTACTGTTCACGCTCACGATGCGAAAACTGGCGCAGAGTTGGCACGTTTTCGTACTGCTTAGGTGTAGTTTGATGTCTTGGTAGCAGCAAGTTGTTAATTGTTGCTATCAATGATTATTTGACCCACCCTACAAAATATCAGGATCAATTCCCCGGGATTGTAAATAGGCTCTGAGTTTTTCCTTTTCTTGGCGTTCTTGTTCTGCGCGTTGGCGTTCTTGTTCTGCGCGTTGGCGTTCTTGTTCTGCGCGTTGGCGTTCTTGTTCTGCGCGTTGGCGTTCTTGTTCTGCGCGTTGGCGTTCTTGTAAAATCTTCTCCACCGCCCAGGGTAACAAGTTACCTTGATTATCCCACCATCTCAACCAATAACCACTGCGCCCTTCCTTGTCTCCCCGCCATGTTCCCAAAAATAGCCCCATACTCTCTACCCAGTGGCGGCCATTTTCATCCGCTGACTTTAACTCATACCGCCCATTTTCTAACTGATAATATTCTAATAGTCCTCCCTCTGGCTCAAAAATTACATACACTGGTACTTGTAAAATTTGTTCATAAAAAAACCATTTACCGGGTGGGTATGTACGTTTGACTGAATATTCCCCCCCCTCTTTATCGGAAAGAAACTCCATGACTATGGCGGGAATATCTCCCTCTAAGTGGGGTGTATAGCTTTTCCTATCTGGTAATATTTCCTTAACTACCGGTACATATAACCAATCCGGGGCTTTAGCAATAAACTGGCCATCAAGGGTAGCACATAGCCCAAAGTTAGCGGCGATTAACATTTGTGGTTGGATAAAACCAGCAATTTCTAAACTTTCTCTTAATGCACCTGCTAATAGTGGTTGTCCTGTATTATCCACCGGTTCATCCTCTAGGTCTAAGTCCTGCGGTAATGGTTCCCAAGTGATGACTATCCCTGGGGGTGATGTGGTTTGACTAACTAGGGAGGATGTTACCATAAACACTACCTGTTATTTATGACGATTATAATCCAATTTTTCAACAATGCCTATTATAAAAATATCGTAGCTTAACATACTAAAAGTAATAGCGGTAATGGGTTAGGCTAGCTATGATGCACCTCACAAAAAAACAATTTACACGGTAAGCCTGTGTCTGATATACCGCTACATAGATATCTCCCTCGCCTCCCTGAAGCCGCACTACAAGAATTCATAGAATGGTGTGTTTTAGAGCAAGCAAAAGCCGCAGAATGTAATTTTACTCCAGACCAAAGTAAGTTGAATAACTTGCCACCCACAGAGTATATTACCCAACTCATTGACCAGTTTATGAAGGTGAAACCTGACCCAATTAAAGCTGGTTTAGTAGCTGCGATCGCTGGGAAAGAAGCTGACCAACATGGTTTATCTGGATTGGCAGTTATAGCCGATTTTATAGCACTTTATGTCAAGTATTTAATTCCTAAAGATGGCAATACTCCACAACAAGCAGAAATGATATTAACGGACGCATCAAAAAAGCAGTGTGAAAAATTTATGGAAATTGCCAAAAAATATGATGTAAAGTTGTAGTTTTAAAAGTTTTCTGCGAGTAGAATCCGCTACTACACAAACAAAGTTCTCCTGCGCGGACTAAGAGAAATTAAGAGTTTTAAACCCACGCAGGTCGATTTTGTCTGTGTAGCCGCGACTTCCAGTCGCCACGGATTTATTCAAAGGTTTTGTCTCTAACTACCTTTTATGTTGCCTTGAGCGAAGATAAACACGATCCTATTATCAAGGATTGGATCGCAACATAAAACTAAACTAATCTTAGAGTAATACCAGTAAAGTGCTGGAAAACAAATGTTAAACCCGTAATAAATATGCTAGTGAGAAACACAACCATTGCATTATCTATAGCTTGATCTATCCATTTAGGTGATTTTTCAGCCAGATATTCGCGTAAGAGAAACAGAATTGGAATAAGTGCAATACTCACCCAGGTAACCAAGCCACTAATCAAAACAGTAAGAAAACTTAGAAGACTTCCTGCCAACAAACATAACAACCAGTTCAACAATTGTAGAGTACCTATTATGCCTAAAATAATTAGAGCCAGAATGCAGCCTAGAATACTACTTAAACAAGTCACCAGTGCAATCACAAGTACGTTAATCACAAGTTCGTTAATTCGCTCTGTAGTTACCGAATTACCAAAGAATACAATGAAGATACCCAAAACCAATCCTACATACGCTCCCCAACGAAGTCCTTTTTTTAATGCATCCCCAAAACTCATGATTTTAGCCCTTAAAACCTTAAACATCTGTAATCTTAACTTATTCTTCCCAAATCAACCAGAAATTTAACAATAAGACCCCTGTTTGATTACTGAACAAGATTTCAGATGAAACCCTTATACAACGGGCTTTTCAGTCTCAGTATGTTTTCAAATGTCAAATAGGATTCCTAAAGTTGATTTAAGTAATTAAATCTCATCCTATGCTAACTATTATTGGTTGCGGTAACCTCAACCGCAGTGACGACGCTGTTGGGGTCATTATTGCTCAACGCCTACAACAATATCTAGCCCAAAATCCCCATCCCCATGTGCAAGTATATGACTGTGGAACCGCTGGGATGGAAGTAATGTTTCAAGCTAGAGGTAGTCAAGAATTAATAATTATTGATGCTAGTTCCACAGGTTCAGAACCAGGTGCTGTATTTCAAGTCCCCGGACAAGAACTAGAAGCATTACCAGAACCTAGTTATAACTTACATGATTTTCGCTGGGATCATGCTTTAGCAGCTGGGAGGAAAATCTTTAATCAAGACTTTCCCCAACAAGTAACAGTTTACCTGATTGAAGCTGCCAATCTTAATTTAGGACTAGAGCTAAGTCCGGTAGTGCAAAATTCTGCTGATTTAGTTTTTCAAGAATTAGTCAGTAAATTGAATCACTAATTACGCCCAATCACGATAAACTGAAAGTTCATCTACCCTCATTTCAAAAGGTACACCCTGACTATCGGGGGGACAAACCCGAATTTTAGCACTGCTGATAATAGAGTGAAGTAATGTTCCCATGGGGACAATTTTTTGTAAAACCCGCCAGTTAGTAACTTGATCCGGACATTCAATTACTAGTGTCATCGCATTAGCGCGGGTTGTCACATACCAGCGACAATTAGAGAGTAGATTTTGAATGGTGCGATCGCACCCGTGATAAAAATACCTACTAATAGAATACTCTAGTTGTTGCCGTAGTATAATATCTGCCGATGTCGGCTGCATAGGATGAGAATCATCACTATCAAAATAGAAATTATTCTTAGCCATCTCTCGTTATGATCCTAGTTATTTGCCAATAGCCATTCCATAGAGAACATCTTGAGTTTCCTCATCATAAAAAGCACCAATTACAGTACAATTAATTCCCAAATAGTTGCTAACTAAATAAATTTTGTTTCCCACAAAACCTGCTAATTGCATAGCTGTTTGATAATTTGTCTATTCAGATACCAAAAACCAAGTTACAGCGCCACCTCTGACAATGAATGGCCTGATTGACGCATTAGTAACCCGTCTGTTCTCTGAAATCACCCGCTTTGAGCAAATGTGTACCTTTATATAATCCAGGTAACATCCCCTCTACGCGATAACAGAGTAAATTTCGATTTTCTCAAAATCATCTGTTGGTATTGGTTGTGCGATTTGTCGCCAGAGATATAGATAATCTTCTTGAGAAATAAACTGTTTCCGGAAACGTCTCGCTCAACGTCTATTTCACACAATAGGATAAAACTTATCTCTGTCAAAGTTAAACTGTGGCTGTTGTAATGGCTGTACTGGACTCTGCTGCAAAGCGGTTGCTTGATACCTATATTGAATAAATTGATCAGCTTCAAAATAATGTGTACCCCAGACAAAAGAAACCCGCAGTCCCAAAGCTCTAATTGGCTTGTCTTGGATTTGGACTGAGATTACCCCAGCAGTGATAAGCTCTTTATTTTTCAAGCCTAACAACCTATTGACATCAAGTTTATCAAAGTCAAAAATAAGTTGTATATCTTGGTTATGGAGATCAGCTGATGTTGCAATCACCCCTAAATGATGACCGCTATCCAGAAAGCAATATCTTAGTCTCCTATCCTGATATTTCCAACTAGACCTATAATAAACACAACTAATTTAAAAAAAGCATCACTTGATACTTTTTGCTGGTATAATATGATTTTATACTCCATCATCAATTAATTCATAGGTGAGTGCGAGAGAATTATTGTCAACTTCCAAATGATAGATACCATCCACCATTCCCCACATCCCACGAAGTAGATAAACCTCCCTAGGATATAAAGCCCTTTCCTGGGTAACTGCACTAGTTAGCCAGATAAACGAATGCAGGGGATTATTGAGATTTAATTTCACCCCCCTAAAATTCGGCATAAACTTTAAATTAATGGGGATGAGTGTAAGGATCTACATAATTTGGACTCACCTGTACAGATAAGTAATAATGCTTACTAATATATCGGTCAAGCCTGTCTAAATTCTTACCTTTCGGCGTTTTGAAGTAACCTTAATATCTCCATATTGCTAGCTAAATCTATAGCCCTACAATCATCAAAATTCCTTAAATTTAAGTTAGGTTTGTGTTGTATAAGTAACTTAGCCACCCCCGTCTTCCCTGCTGATGCTGCATACATTAAAACAGTTGCACCGTTATCATTTTGGTTATTAATATCAATTTCTGTAGCTAGGAGTAAGCTAATTAGCTCATAATGATTACCACAACAAGCAAACCATAAAGCATTATTGCGATCATAATTTTTGGCATTAATATTCACGCCTAAGTCAATTAGCTCTTTGACTACTGCATATACTCCTTCTCTAGTAGCTTTTATCAAGGCTGTGTCGCCATTTTTACCTTGTCGATTTAAGTTATTGGGATTATAACCATTTGCTATCAGCCATTGCTGGGTAACTTCACTCAATTTTTGCTTTTTGATCTGATTCATAACTAATCCTTGATATCCCTAAACGGACTCATCAATTTGAATAGAGGTTTATAGCGAAGTAGAAAAAGTCCAGAATAAGATTTACGCAGATTATCATGATTTTTTTGTTGCATCTATCTCCGGTCATGCTGAAGTTTTAGCTGTACCCAAGTTCAGAGATAAATCTTGGCAGGGTTTTTTGAGATTTAAGTTCACTAGCAACAATTTAGCTTATTTATATATTATCACTCTGATAAGTTTGAATTATGAATGATTTATAAAGATCCCCATACATCTGTAGGATAATTGGCTGAAGAAAATCTAAAAATACAGCTAAATTACAAATCTAATAAACTAGATATTTTTTGGTATCGTTTGTATTTAGTCCATGTTGTAGCTTACTTACTGCTACTGATGCCGTAAATGCCTTACAGGATGTCTGAACTTTCTGATTTAATGTGTGATAAATTTGACGAAAATATGCTAAATTACTATATATTCGGTTCTAATATAAATTAACTATTAGAGGTAAGGGGGAAAGTTCGGTGTAAGTCCGGCGCTGTCCCGCAGCTGTAAACCGATTTTAGATTTTTAGTTTGAGATTTAAAACACCAAAAACACCAAATTTAAAATTTAAAATTGCCTAAGTCAGAATACCCGCCGATATAAAAGTAAATTAAGCTACAATCTACGAGGTATAGATGAGAGCAGAACATACAATATTTGTTTGTACAACCTGTGGGAGTAAGTGGGAAGGCGGTAAACGTGTAGGTGAAAGTGGCGGAGAAATACTTCTCAAGCACTTACAAGCACATTATCCCCATTGGGAATTGAACACAGAGTTTAGGATTCAACCGGTAGAATGTATGAGCGCATGCGATCGCTCTTGTGTTGTTTCCTTTGCTTCACATGATAAATATACTTATCTTTTCGGGGATCTGTCTCCTGAGCTATCGCCAGCAGAAGTAGAGGGTATATTCCAGTGTGCTGGTAAATATTATGCACACCCACAAGGTTTGTTACCCTGGGGTGAACGTCCAGAACCTCTCAAGAAAGGAATTTTAGCTCGTATTCCAGCAGTACCTACGCCTTTACAGATAAATTGTACTGAGGCAAAAATCTGTAATTAAAAAAAAAGATGAAGGATATACTTCATCCTTCATCTTGATTGCAGTTTAGCAGTGGGTGTAGTAGATGAAAAGATAATGAACCACAGATAAACACAGATGAATATCAATAAATCTTGAGTTTATCTCGGTCAAAACTGCTGTAAGCAAATATTGCTGATAGTAGCGGTTTAAGCAATATTCTATACAAGATATGCTTCTTGGTGGGTCTTAATTGTGCAATTAGAGCGAGGATAGGTAACGCAAAGTAAAGCGAATCCTTTAGATACTTGCTCGTCATCTAAGAAGTTTTGATCAGATTGATCAATTTCACCTTCTACAACTTTTCCTACACAACTCGAGCAAGAACCTGAGTGACAAGAGAAAGGTAATTCAATACCATTTTCTTCTGCTGCGTCCACAATGTTAGTATCTTCATCTACTTCAATTGTGGTGTCCAGTCCTTCTTTTTTGTTGATTAATCTCACTTGGTAGGTAGCCATTTTCCGATTCTCCTCAAAATTTAGACGCTCAGATGGATGTCTCGAAGTTTATCTAGTGAACTCTGCGAGTAGCAACGCGGAAGACAGCAGCACATTGATGGGGTTCAATTCCAAGTCCTATTTGCAAGGTATCCCCGTAGGTGTGCCATCATCTGTTTTGAAGGATTTTCCGCAACCGCAGGTATCACTTGCATGGGGGTTAGTGAACTTAAAGCCACTTTCCATTACCCCTTCTACAAAGTCGATGATTACCCCTTCTAATAACGGCGCACTTTTGGCATCAACATAAATCAGCACATTCCCCTGCTGAATTACCAAGTCATCTGGTTTTGGTTTACTGGTGATCTCAAGACCATATTCATAGCCACTGCAACCACCATTTTGCACAGATACACGGATACCTTTTTTAGTCTCGTTATTATCAGAGGCTGAACTTCGTAAAAATGCCCGCAGACGAAATTCTGCTTTTTCTGTTAAGCTAACAGCCATTACCTTTCCTGCCGATTTCTAGTGTGGGGATTTGTGTCAATTATGACTAAAGACTACGTTGTACAATTGCTGGTAGCTTCCATTGATGGGGAGTGACCATATCTCCAAGGCGCAGTGTTACCACATACGGGACAAGCGCGATCGCGCTGAGAACGGCGCTTGGCAAATTCCATGCGATTCAAGTCAATGGTCAGCAATTGCGATAACAGAGGTTGACTAAACCCAGTAATCAGCTTGATGGCTTCCAACGCTGTTAGACAAGCTAGTGTCCCAGAGACAGCGCCGAGAACTGAAAAAGCACGTCTGTCCCATTCCGGCTTTTCTGGAAACAAACAGGATAAACAAGGAGTTACACCTGGAATAATGGTAGTTAAGTAAGCCTCCATCCCGTCCATTGCTGCTTCCACCATCGGTTTACGCCAGCGTACACAAGCTTCATTGAGCAAATTGCGTTCTGTAAAATTGTGCGCGCAATCTAGCGCCATATCAGCCGATTGTACCAACGAGTCTACATTTTCTGGGGTGATGTAATCATGAACTACTTCCACCTGGACATCAGGATTAATTGCTTCCAGAGTTTCTTTAGCCTTGAATACCCTTGGCTTACCTACCCAATCATCAGTCATTAAAATCTGACGATTCATATCATCCAAGCGCAAGTCACCACCCCGGACTAGGATTAGCCGCCCAACGCCCGCTACTGCTAAGTAAAGCGCCGCCGTACCGCCTAATCCCCCCACACCCGTAACCAGAACTGTTGCAGACTTCAGGCGTTTTTGAGCTAGTTCGCCAAAATTTGGGAGCATCATTTGGCGACTATAGCGTTCCAACTCGGTAGGCGTTAGGTTGATCACTTTTTACCTCCTAATCAGAAGTGATTTCTGTCAGCGTAACTACATTCTTGGGCTTCTCATTAAACACCTTGAACAGCTTTTGTTCATGGGGGGTTGATTCCAGGAAAACATCATAAGCTTTTTGCAAAGCCAAAGAATATTGATCAAGTCTTTCTTCTGTACTCAAATCAGGAGCATGATCATCAACTTCCGCCATATATTGCGAAAATTTCTTCAAAATATGTAACCGATTTACATTGACAATTTCTTGGTCGTAGGGCAAATTAAAAAAATTAAAAAATTCCTCCGCATCTACCAGCTTTTTGAATTCATTCATAGTTCCACTCATTGAGAATTCTCCAGAATTTTGAGTTGTTGCTTAAGCTCATCTAGCTGTTGATAGATTTTATAAGTCGCAGCCGCCACATCCATAAGTGTTTTGTAATCTGTGGGCAAACCTTCAGCTAAATCATGCAGGTCCATCTTCATTTGACCAGCTTTACTATTCAGGCGCTTAATTTGGTTTTTCAGTTCTGTAATACTTGTTTCGCTCACTAGTACTCCTTATGATCAACACCGCAGAAAAATCCCCATAAACACCTTTGTATCTATTTAGCAGTTTCAGATCCCGGACTTCTTTCATAAACTCCAGACTCTTGAGCATCTACACCAGAAGTCCGGGATCTCCAAAGCTGTTTTAAAGGTTACCTACCTCGGCGAATCTTTTACCTAATTCAATACCTTTCTGCACATAGGCTTCTCCCTCCTGGGCTAATTTTTCTAGGGAGTCAAAACCAAATCTGTGCGCATCACGCAAGGTTTTTTTAGTTAGCAAAAGACGACCAGAAAAAACCAGCGCCCAGCCAAATCCTTCATGACTTAAGTCAAGCACTACCTGAGAAATTAAGCCTGTTTCCTGTTCTACACCAGCCGCTACAGCGCGGAAAAATGCCATAATCCGAGCTTGAGTAATCGGATCAACTTCACCCTCTAGGGAAATTTCCCGTTTCTTCTGTTTCGTAACTACAAAGGGTTTGAGTATTAATTCATCTGACCAGTTACGATAAACGCCATAAGTGTCTTGTCCACGGATTTGCTGGACTAATGTCTTGAGAAAAGGCGAGTTGAAGACTACTGTATCACTGCTTCCGTTCACACTATTATTTGTACTCATACCGTGGCTTAAACTTCAAGTTAATCTGCAAAGTTAGGAGTGGTTTGTCTCAATGCTTTACGCAACCAAGGGGGAGGATTACCTTTGAGGGTTTTTACTAGTTTTGTGAGAACTTCACTAATTTCTTCTGCTTCTGATTTGGCTTTGACTGGGGTAACGCCTTTCTTAATTAAACGGGCTGCGGCACTACCACCAATGGCAGCAACATAAACGATGGTACAATCCACTAAAGCATCAAGTTTAGGGGTGATTTTATCCTCGTTACCATCTTCTTTGAGATCACCCTCAAATTTGAGAGTTTCCAGAAATTGATATCCCTCGTCAGAGATTTCATAAACATCAATTTCTCTAGCCCACCCGAAGTGAGCATTAATATGAACTCGGTCACTGGTGGTAAAGGCAATTTTCATTCTCTTTTTTTTGTGAATTAAGGATCGGGTATTGCGTGTAGGGTATGGGGGATTGAGAAGTAATTGATTCTTAATCCCCATTCCCTAAGTTCCATAAGTGTTTAACTCTCTCTTCTTCAGCCTCTAAAAATAGATTACCAATGCCAAATAACAGCTCTATAGTGCCTCGGTAGCCCACTTTAGTAAAGTATCCATTACCCAAGCGGTCGTAAATGGGAATACCTAGACGATAGAGAGGAACTGAGAGACGTTTCGCGATCGCACCTAGATTAGAATTTCCAATCAATAAATCAGAACCCAGGGCTAATTGCTCAAAATCATCTAAATCGCCGATGGTGACACTTTTTACCGGGAGTTTTTCCAACAGCGGCGATCGCGTCGTAGTCACCGCCCCATGAATTTGACTTCCCATGGATTGCAGAAAGTTAACCATTGACCATAACAAATCCGGTTCTAACGCCAAAGACACTCGCTTGGCACTAAAGTAAAAATGACTATCTAACATCGCATCTTGCAGCTGGCGACGTTGACGGCGGTATTTTTCCGGTACGGGATTGCTACTGAGAATAGATAATGCTTGCAGGAACTCATCTACCGGTTCCAATCCAGTCAGTTCACCAAACACCTCGTAGGGGATATTAAACCGATCCTCCAGGATTTTAGCCGCCGGTCGCATACTCTCGCCCAAAGCGATGGTAAAGGCTGAACTACCTACATCTCGTAGTTGTTTTAAGGTAGTACCACTAGCTGTAATAGCAGTATAACCATCTTCTAAATGACCATCAAGAGAAGCCCCCAGGTCAGGAACAAAGATTGGCACTAAACCAAAGGCTGTGACCATCTCTTTAATTTCCTGTATATCCCCCGGTGTAAACGCAGAACCTGCCAAAATAGTAACTTGTTCAGTTCTGATACCACCAGCTTGGGGGATTTCCCTGACTATACTTTCCACAGCCGCCCCAAATCCATCTTGCAACGCCCCCTTAAAGTCTGGGGTAGTAGCATATACAATGGGCAGATAATTTAGGGACTGATGGCGATCGCGGATTTCCTTGAGAAACCGCTCTAGCTCATCTCCTCTAGTTTCCGTCAGTCCTGTACTACATAAACCAATAATTTCGGGACTGACCTTCTCCACCAAAGTGAGAATTGCTTGTTCCACATTCTCCTCACCACCCAAGATAGTAGTAACTTCGGTCATGGCTGTAGTGGCTAGGGGAATAGCTTCCCGAAAATGCCGTACAAGCACAACTTTAGCGAAGGCAGTACAACCTTGGGAACCGTGAAATAAAGGAATCATCCCCTTCAAGCCCAAAAAAGCTAAAGATGCACCTAAAGCTTGGCTTTGTTTCAGGGGATTAACTGTAAGTGGTTTATGAGGAAGATTAACAATCGCCATGGCATTTATACTTATTCGTTGGTCTATTGGAGATCCCGGAGTTCTGGTGTAGATGCTCAAGAGTCTGGAGTTGATGAAACAAGTCTGGGATCTGAAACTGCTAGTCGTTGGTCATGAGCCTACAACCCTTCCCCTCATCTCTCAGACTCTTCCCAAGGGGCGGGTTTACGTATTTGTTCCCAAATAGGGCTATACAGAGCCTCATATAATTCCCGTGCCATCTCCACCATACCCACATAACCAGCATAGGGATGGTGGCGTTCTTGGTTGATATCCAGGAAAGGAATCCGGGCTTTTAACGCCGTGTATTGATTACGACCCCCGGCGATCAACATATCAGCGCCGGTGTCCTTCACCAGCTTTAACAATTCCTTAGCGTTACCCTTCTCCATCATGATGCCATCATTACCAATCAACCTCTTGATCCGGGCTTTATCTTCCTCAGTACTTTTTCTAGTACTAGTAGCAACGACTTCTATACCCAAGTCCTTAGCTGCGGAGATAATCGACCAACTCTTGACACCACCGGTATATAATACAACCCGCTTACCTTGAAGTCGAGCGCGATAGGGAGCCAAAGCCAAATCAAGAGCTGCAGTTTCTTGGGCAATTAACTTTTCTGTGCGCTCCTGCAAATCAGCATCGCCCAATTGCGCCGCAATATTTCGCAGACAGCGATTCATATCATCAATGCCATAGAAAGACTCTTCAATGTAAGGAATGTTGTAACGTTCCTCCATCTTTCTAGCCATATTCAGCAACGCACGGGAACAGATCATCACATTGAGCTTGGCCCGGTGGGCGTAACGAACCTCGTCATAGCGAGCATCACCCGTTATTTTAGATAAAACACGAATGCCTAACTTTTCCAGCAGTGGTGTGACTCCCCACATTTCCCCGGCAATATTATACTCACCGATCAAGTTAATATCATAAGGTGTAGTTGTTTCCGGTTCTGCCGTACCAACTACATATTCCAGCAAAGCCTCACCACCAAAGCGGTTACCCAGGTTCTTACTACCAATGAACCCCGGAGCAATCACAGGAATCACAGGGGTACCAGTTTTCTCAGCCGCAGCCTTGCAAACAGCATCTATATCATCGCCAATCAAAGCAGTGACACAAGTAGCGTAGACAAAAATGGCTGGGGGATTGTAGCGTTCTTTAAGTTGCAGAATCGCCTGATAGAGCTTCTTTTCACCCCCGAAAATCACATCATTCTCACTCAAATCGGTAGTAAAACCCATCTTGTAGAGTTGGGGACCAGAGGAAAGACTACCACGACTACCCCAAGAATTACCAGCACAGGCAATAGGCCCATGGACCAAATGAGCCGCATCAGTGATTGGCACCAAAGCAATCATTGCACCATCAAAAGCGCAACCTCCTTGAGCCGCACCGGGCTGGGCTTGTTGGGTACAAGACTTATTTTTCTTCTCACCCTGTTTGTGCTGATTGTGTTCACATCCCGACTCACTCAGCAGCTCATTAATTTTGCCTTGGGTAATTTTCATGTCTCTTCTCTTGCTAGATCGACGTGTTAAATAGTAACTAATAGACTGCTTGCAAAACTCCTCTCCCGACCACATTCACACCGGATAAACCATTAATAATAATCTGTGTTCATCTGTGGAATACTTATCATAAAATGTACTTTTGCAAGAGCATTAAAAAATCAATATCACTGCCTAACAAATATACTTGGTGACATCTTCCCCACGTTCATCAGCCAGAAAAGATAAAGCCCGAAAACGCATAGCCACCAACTCATCATATACAGGATTGAGTTTACACAAAGCCGGAATATGGAAAGTCCGACCGAATAAATTAACATTACGCTCAAAAGGACAACAGCAAGGAATGACCTGGCAGATTATATGAGCAAGATGATAATTTCTCACTTCAATCCCATCTATTAAACCACGCAGAGGATTGAAGATTTTCTGAAACCAACCAGACTTTTGATAGTTAGGTGGATGGTAATGATGATCAGAGTGAGTATGATGTATAGTTTCCATAATAGATACCTCCATTAAAGATGTAATTTGCTAGAAAAAGGTAAGTAGTGGCTCTAGGGGCGCTGGGGATGAGTATCACCCTTTTTGCCCCTAGCCCTTACTCCCCTTCCTTACCTTTGATTAGCACTCTGCAATTCTTAGCGAATCAAGTCGTAAGAAATATCTGTTTTAGAAGGAATATTGGTGTTGCGATCGATTTCTTCAAAGATTGTATTGACAATCCAGTTGAGCAAGTTGATCACACCTTGATAACCGATAGTGCTGTAGCGGTGTAAGTGGTGGCGGTCCATGATAGGATAACCAATTCTTACCAGGGGAACCTTACAATCACGCCACAGGTACTTACCATAGGAGTTACCAATCAGCAAGTCTACAGGTTCAGTGAACAGTAAAGAACGCATATGCCATAGGTCTTTACCACCCCAGATGGTTGCGCCTTGACCAAAAGGACTAGAATCTAGTAGAGCTTGAAGTTCTTTTTCAAACACATCATTGGAGTTGTGAACCAAGATATGCACAGGTTCAGCACCCATTTCTAACATGAAACCAACTACGCTGTATACCAAGTCTGGCTCACCGTAGATAGCGAAGCGCTTACCGTGTAACCAAGCGTGGGAGTCGGTCATGGCATCAACTGCGCGACCGCGTTCGATTTCCAACTCTTGGGGAATGGGCTTACCGCTCAATTCACTGAGTTTCATCAAGAACTCGTCAGTAGCCTTAATACCCCAAGGACGGGAAACTACAACTTCTTGCTTCCATTCTTTTTCAATGTACTCACGGGTCTTAACTGTGGAGTGCGCTTGCAGAAACACTGTAGCCTTAGCGTTGATGGAGTCTGCGGCATCTTCCAACTTAGTACCACCGGGATACATATCGAATTCACCTGTGTTGGGTGAATCCAGGTAGTCACTGTTATCAGCTAGAATGGTGTAGTCAAAACCGAATAAACCTGCAATACGCTTGATTTCACGGTTGTTGCCTACGTAGGTGTCAAAACCTGGGATAAAGTTGATTTTGCCATTGCTGGTAGCTTTCTTCTGACCTGCGGTGAGGTTAGAAAGAATACCCTTCATCATGTTGTCGTAACCAGTGATGTGGGAACCAACAAAGCTAGGTGTGTGAGCATAAGGGACTGGGAAATTCTTAGGAACTGAACCAGCATCCTTAGCGTTGTTGATGAACGCTTGTAAGTCATCACCAATAACCTCAGCCATACAGGTGGTGCAAACAGCAATCATCTTGGGCTTGTAGAGTTGGTAAGAGTTAGCCAACCCATCAATCATGTTCTGCATACCACCGAATACCGCTGCGTCTTCAGTCATGGAAGAAGACACACCAGAGAATGGCTCTTTGTAGTGACGGGTTAAGTGGGTACGGAAGTATGCAACGCAACCTTGAGAACCTTGTACAAAGGGTAAAGTGCCTTCAAAACCCACAGCAGCAAAAATTGCACCTAAAGGTTGGCAACCTTTAGCAGGGTTGATGGTTAATGCTTCACGAGCAAAGTTCTTTTCGCGATATTCCCAACCCTTGGTCCATTCTGCAACCCGTTCGATTTCTTCGGGGCTGTGACCGTTTTCAAATTCCTTCTTGTTTTGGAAGAGTTGTTTGTACTCTGGTTGGTGAAATAACTCAACGTGGTCTTGAATTTTATCTGGATTCTGAGGCATTTGCTGGTTCTCCAAGCTTACATGATTCGTTAGTAATTGGGAAATTTGACCGGAATTTAAGGATGGGGGTGGGAATGTCACTCAAAATTCAGAATGCAAAAATCAAAATTAACTTTTAACTTTTGAATTTTGAACTTTGAATTCCCAACTCCTCCCCTGGGGCTAAGACCCCAGGCCATCCCTATTTATCCTTTTCCACTGATTTAGGCGGTAGCTTTGGCTTTAGCTTTAGCGTCAGCCTTTTTGCTCCAGGGAGCGCCAATTAGTCCCCAGGTTGGGCTATTGAGTGCCAAATCCATATCGCGAGCGAAGATAGCGAAGCCATCATAACCGTGATAAGGACCGGAGTATTTCTTTTTATGGTTTAATGCTTGGAAATAGCCTAATGTTTGCAGTAAACAATGGTAGTGATAAACATTGTTTGCTGATAACACATTTATTTTTAGGCTAAATATAGGCTAAACCATAGCGATGCATCATCAGGGTAAAGACAAGTATCAAGAAGCTTTTACAGACTTAGAACCATTTCCATCTACTGACGGCAGTTTTCTCGGCTCCAGTCTGCAAGCACAACAGCAAAGAGAACACATGAGAACAAAAGTATTAGTAGAGTTAGAACAAGTAAATCTGCGCTTGAAATCTGCAAAGGCGAAGGTAACGGTGAGAGAATCAAATGGAAGTCTGCAATTACGGGCGACCTTACCAATTAAACCTGGGGATCAGGACACAAGAGGGACTGGAAAAAAACAATATAATCTCAGCTTGAATATTCCGGCTAACTTGGATGGACTGAAAACGGCTGAGGAAGAAGCTTATGAATTAGGTAAGTTAATCGCTAGAAAAACCTTTGAGTGGAATGATAAATATTTAGGTAATGAGGCAATTAAACAAGAATTTAAAACTATAGGTGAGTTATTAGCACAGTTTGAGGAGGAGTATTTTAAAACTCACAAACGCACTACCAAAAGTGAACATACTTTTTTTTATTATTTTTCCCGAACTAAGCGGGTTACTAATTTAGAGGATTTAGCAACACCTGAAAATTTAATTAGTGCAATTACAAAAATAGATAAGGAATGGGCAAGATATAATGCTACCAGAGCTATATCTGCATTTTGCCAAACTTTTAAAATTGAAATAGATTTATCTCCATATTCTAAAATCCCGGAGAATAATTCCCGGAATATACCCACGGATGCTGAAATAGTGGCGGGAATTATTAATTTTGAATATTACTTAAATCACAGGGGTAATCAAGTTAATCAAAATGTCAAAAATAGCTGGCAACTTTGGCGGTGGATTTATGGTATGTTGGCGGTGTTTGGGTTGCGCCCGCGGGAGTTATTTATTAATCCTGATATTGATTGGTGGTTAAGTCCAGAAAATATAGATTTTACTTGGAAAGTTCATAAAGATTGTAAAACTGGGGAAAGACAAGCATTACCATTACATCAACAATGGATTTGGGAGTTTGATTTGAGAAATCCTGTATATTTAGAGATGTTGGCAACTGCGATTAGTAAGAAAAATCAGAATAGTCATGCGGAAATAACGGCGTTAACTCAACGAGTTAGTTGGTGGTTTCGGAAAATTGGGTTAGATTTTAAGCCTTATGATTTACGTCACGCTTGGGCGATTCGGGCGCATATTTTAGGGATACCAATTAAAGCCGCTGCGGATAATTTAGGTCATAGTGTGCAAGTGCATACACAAACTTATCAGCGTTGGTTCTCTCTGGATATGCGGAAGTTGGCGATTAATCAGGCTTTGAGTAGGAGGAATGAGGTTGAGTTAATGCGGGAGGAGAATGAAAGATTGAGGTTAGAGAATGAAAGATTGAGGTCGGAAAATGCAGGGTTAAGGTTGGTTGATCAAATAATCAACACTCGATGACTTACAAAAGCGATCGCAAGCTGGTATGGCGATCGCCGTTTTGATAGTCTGTTGATGCGATCGCACTCTTAGCCAATCAAATCAAAATTTTAGTCTAAAAGAAATACATGAAAAAATGTTTATCATTTGACAAATTTACCAATCAGGAAAATTTAACAATTACCCGAATACATATAAATTAAGATATTGAATATTGACTGTCAGCAATAATCAATGTTATTGTAGAACATAATTAATTGAATTTAGGCTAAAAATTAACTTATATTAAATCTATAATTGCATCACCCTAATTTAACGCAGCTTTCAAGCAGCGTGACCAGGTTCGGAGTAATCCCAAGAGTGCATTTGACGGAAAGGTAGACCCATCTTTTGGAAGACGTACTTCTCTTTCACACCGGAAGCAATTAAGTCTGGTTTAAGAGCCTTAACAAACTCCTCAAACTCGTAAGCAGTTACGTCGTCGTAAACGATGGTGCCATTTTCGATGTAGTGAGTGGTACGTTTGTAGTCGTCGTTATGAGCGAACTCATAACCAGTACCAATCATTTTCATACCCAAGTCTTGGAAAGCTGGGACAACGTGGCGAGGACGCAGACCACCAACCATCATGGCGACAGTCTTACCTTCCAAACGGGGGCGATACTTGTTAACGATCGCATCCATGGTAGGCTGATACTTAGCGATCACCTTCTCAGCGTTTTCTTGGATCTTGGAGTCAAACTTAGAGGCAATTTCCCGTAAGGACTCAGCAATCTTGGTAGGACCAAAGAAGTTGTATTCTAACCAGGGAATACCATATTTCTCTTCCATGTGACGGCTGATGTAGTTCATCGAGCGGTAACAGTGGATGAGGTTCATCTTGACGTTGGGGGTCATCAACATTTCGTTGATGGTACCATCACCAGACCACTGAGCAACTACACGCAAGCCGATTTCTTCTAGTAAGATCCGGCTAGCCCAAGCATCACCACCGATGTTGTAGTCACCGATAATGGCTACGTCATAGGGGGTAGATTCAAAGTTAAGTGTACCGTCAGCCTTAGCTTTGTCAGCTCTGGGGAATACCCAGTCACGAATCATGTCGTTAGCGATGTGGTGACCCAAGGACTGGGAAACACCGCGGAAACCTTCGCAACGTACAGGAACAACAGGCTTATCAATCTCTTTTGCTGCTTTTTTCGCTACAGCTTCGATGTCATCCCCAATTAGACCGATGGGACATTCAGACTGAATAGAAACACCACGGTTTAGAGGGAATAATTCTTCCAACTCTTGGATTAATTTCAGTAGTTTTTTGTCACCACCGAAAACGATATCCCGTTCTTGGAAGTCAGAGGTAAAGTGCATAGTACCAAAGGTATCAACACCTGTAGTACCAATGTAGTAGTTACGACGACCAGACCAAGACCAGTAACCGCAACCTACAGGACCGTGGCTGATGTGGATCATGTCCTTAATAGGACCCCAAACCACACCCTTAGAACCTGCATAAGCACAACCACGGGCGGTCATTACACCAGGAAGAGATTTGATGTTAGACTTAACGCCGCAATCGCTCTTACCTTCTTCAAATACGTTTAAGTGCTTTTCGCGTTTTTTCTTAGCTTTATCAGGGTAAGCTTCTAGAACTTCTTTAATAAGTTCTTTTCTTTCTTCGACAATCTTGTTGTTTTCTGGAGGTGTCATTTTAGCCTCTCAAGTTAGTAAGGATCTGGGGATAAGGTAGATGGAATTCCCCTAAAGGATAAGGGGAAGGTCAAAGGTAAAAGGTCAGAGATAATTCTTACCTTTTCCTTTTTCCCTGTGTATTATTACTTAGCTGCTGCTTTATCTGCTGCTAACAGTTTTTCTGCTTCTTCGTCGCTTTCGAGAATACCGAACTCGATCAACAGTGCTTCTAATTCATCCATCTCGATAGGAGTGGGGATGGTGAGGTTTTTGTTGTTGATGATCTTCTTAGCTAATTCACGGTATTCATGAGCTTGATTGCTGTCAGGTGCATACTCGTTAACTGTCATCCGACGCAATTCAGCGTGTTGAACGATGTTGTCGCGGGGTACGAAGTGAATCATCTGGGTGTTCAAACGTGCAGCCAGAGTTTCAATCAATTCGATTTCGCGGTCAACCTTACGGCTGTTACAAATCAAACCACCTAAGCGCACACCGCCGGTGTGAGCATATTTAAGAACACCACGAGCGATGTTGTTAGCAGCATACATCGCCATCATTTCACCGGAGGTAACGATGTAGATTTCTTGTGCTTTACCTTCACGATCAAGAGCGGTAATATTATCCTTATAGGCTGTAAATGTTCATTTTTAACAATGTTTGCTGTCATCATTGTCAATGATGAACAGTTTTTTTATCAGGGTAAATCTAGGGTATGAACAGAACACAGGAAGCATTTGCCGATTTTCACCAAACAGCCAGGAGCGATGGGGGATATATAGGTAGAATGCAAGCAGTTACAAATCAAGAAAATCACCTGATAGCAAAACTAGAAACGGAATTAAAAGCCGTAAATAATAGACTCAAAGCTGCTAGGGTGAATGTTTCCGTCAGAAAATCTGGTAAGTCACTACAACTGAGAAGCACCCTACCCATTAAACCAGGAGATTTTGACAAAAACGGTATAGGAACAAAGCAATATGATATTTCTTTGGGTATTCCCTTTAATTTTGATGGCTTACGGACTGCAGAAGAAGAAGCCTATGAGCTAGGAAAGTTAATAGCCAGAAAACAGTTTCAATGGACTGAAAAATACTTAGGTAAAACTCGCAATAAAGTTACCAACAAAACTATTGGTGATTTAATTGCAGATTTCGAGGTGAATTATTTTCAAACTAGAAAACGTAACCTGAAAAGTGAAAATACATTTAGTAGCTATTTTTATATTGCTCAAAAACACCTACCCAAAGAAAAATTAGCAATAGATATTAACTTTATTACAGCTGTAAAACTTTGTAATTCTTCAGATAGTGTGAAAAATGAGCTAATTAAAGTTATTCGGGTGCTGTGTAAATCTTCTGGTTTAGAAGTCCCAGAACTGAGTAATTTAAAAATCAAACCTACTGCTCAACGTCAGCGTGATATACCCAGGGATGTAGATATAGAGCAAGAATATCTCAAGTTTGAAACCTACTCAATCAACCGCCCTAGTAAATTACTCACTAGGGAAGATAGGAATAATTGGAAACTATGGCGCTGGGTATACGGAATGTTAGCCACCTATGGATTAAGACCTAGGGAAATTTTTGTTAATCCTGATTTAGATTGGTGGTTATCTTCAGATAATATCATTAATACTTGGCGAGTAAATCAAGAGTGTAAAACCGGTGAAAGGGAAGCTTTACCATTATATCCCCACTGGGTAGAAACCTTTAATTTAAAGACTGACACAGAGGCTATTGAATTATTAAAAGCCAAAATTCACGGTAAAGTTACCAATAAACAAATTAACTCTGCTCGTCATGGTACGGACAGATGGTTTAGATTTGTGGGTATTCCTTTTCAACCTTATGATTTACGCCACGCTTGGGCGATTCGCGCCCATTTAATGGGGATTCCTATTAAAGCTGCTGCTGATAATTTGGGTCATTCGGTAAATATGCACACATCTATTTATCAAAGGTGGTTTAGTTTAGAAAATCGCAAGGTGGCTATTGCACAAGCTATTAATAAAAAGTCGCAGATGGAAGAGTTGCAAGATATGATTTTTCAGTTGCAACAGGAAAATGAACGGTTGAGATTTGAAAATGAACGCTTGCGTTTACGGTTGAATGTCTAGGTTTAACAGGTGAGGTTAATTAGATGGTTGGAGAAAATAAATTTATTTTAAATTTAAAATAAATTTTAGGGTGTGTTGTCGCCCAGCACACCTCATGCTTAATCATTTGGTAAGCCTAAATCTGGTAATTCTTCTACAATCTTCACGGTTTCTAAACTAACGGTAATGATTTGTTTAACTAACCTGACTATATACTGCTCATCATCAAGGCGGTTGGGATCATTGGTAATTCCGCTGAGTTTATCTGTCTTAACTTGATATTGGTCTATAATCCAATCCAGGGCGGAACGGTTACCCAGGCGGTAGTTAAAGACTTCTGGGGGTATACCGCTTAAGGTGAGAAAATCATTATATTTGATTTGGGTTTTATCTTTGGATAGGCGCATTTTCTCCACAAGCCAATCTATGGGTAAGTCTTTATTTTCTAGATGTTTGAGGCGATATTGGGGCTGTTTTTCGTAGTTGATATGAATTTCTGCAAGTCGTTTTCCTGCGGTGACAAAGGGGTGAAAGTCAGGAGCGTAGGGAATGCGGGGAAGTTCTTTTTTGAGGTTGGCTGCGTAGCGTTCCCGGTAGTGGGGATGATGGAGGACTGCATAGATGTAGTAGAAGATGTCCCATTTTGTAATTGTGGTATCTTGGTAATGGTGGCGATATGTTGACAATGCCCAGTCTGTGATGTTTTCTTGGCGGTTTGTTCCGTCTTCCTTGTAGGTGTAAAAGGGGAAACATTGAGTACCACATCCCCCACCAACAAGATGTAAATCGCAAATCTGGTTACATATAAATATCATAAACGGCTTTTCAGACCCAGAACCAGTAAGACAAATCACCCGATTTTCTGCTTCAGTTTCAGGAGTGGGGAATATTATATGCTGCTGGTATCTACGCTGATTTAGTAGTTGATCAAAATAAATATATTGTTGAACAAATGGCCGATAAAAACAATTGCGAATCTGAGATTTATCAAATAAAATGAACTGTTTTTGTTTTAGAGCTAATTTTACTCTATCTGTCCATTTAATAAAACTTGAATCAGTATTTATAAAACTTTCAAGTTCAGGTTTTGTTGGCTGTTGAAAGTATCTATTTAATTCAAGAGTATAGTTTTGGATAAATATTTGTACTTTTCCCTCTAAATTATACTTACAAAAAGAAAAAACCCATTCATCTCTATTACTGGTTACACCAAGACTAAATACCTTAAAAATTACTGGTGGATTCTGGTGTTTTTGCTTCTTGAATTCTTTGGTTCCAATTGGTATAAAATTATAAAAATCATCTTTTAAACTTTCAGTTAACCAATTATGATTTTTATCTGGTGTAATTTCTTGCCATTCTACATTACCAGTATGCTCAAGTTTTTCTAAATAGGCTAACTTTTGTTCTTTTGTCCAGGTGTCATCTATTGCGGCGTAATATATTTTGGCTTGTTTCATAAATCCTTTGGTTCTAATCCGGTTTTCTTAGCAATCTGAGCAAGCATTTTTGAGCCAATTTCATCACCATCTCTAATTCCAGTCAGCAATCACTTGCAAAGCTAACTCTTAGAGGATGTTTTAAAATTTATGATTAGTGTATCAAATATTGGAACCCCACCCTAACCCTCCCCTTGTCAGGGGAGGGGACTGGATTTTATTGTTTTTTATGTGGTCGGTGAGCGAAGTCGATATGTGGTCTGTATTGATTTCGGTGGTTGAGCGAAGTCGAAACCACGATCCTCCCAATAATCTCTAAAATCTCTTGCGGTTCTCTTAACCTCACTTCCTCCCCCTGATGTTCCCTTCGACTTCGCTCAAGGAACTTATTGATTTCGGTTTCGATCCTACTATCGAATATTATTTAACCCCACCCTAACCCTCCCCTTGTTAGGGGAGGGGACTGGATTTTATTGTTTTTTATGTGGTCGGTGAGCGAAGTCGATATGTGGTCTGTATTGATTTCGGTGGTTGAGCGAAGTCGAAACCACGATCC
>NZ_JAQMUH010000073.1:0-15147 GCF_028331025.1 Anabaenopsis arnoldii
AGTAAGCTTTCAAGGTTTAGCCAACCTCGATAAGTTAATTGCTGCGTTTAAATCCCTGTCCATTGAATGACCACAACTTCCACAGTTGTAAATTCTTTCTTTTAGTGGCATATCTTGGATATGCCCACAATTTGAACAGGTGTTTAAACATAAATACACTTATAGGTTTGTAGATAAGTGTATAGGTTTGTCTATTTAATTGTCAACTAGGCTACTACTCCTTCGAGGTTATACCTTACTTACATCTCGTTCATAAATTACCAACCTCTTGACAAAAAGTAATAGATAGCCTCGAAGGACAGGGTTTAGCGGTGAGGTATTTTCAGGAGTATGTCACATTTGCAACAATTTAGCGAGGATCTGGGGTAGTGGTAGGACAATAATTACTAACAATCCCATGGCCATCAATCCTAAAATGTCACGTTTATTATCCAGTTCGGTGACATCATTCAAAGCCGGTTCATCAATCAAGGGGATCAAGAATAAGATAATTGCCCACAGCAAAAATCCTGACTGCACCAAAGAAAGTATTAGCAGTAATAAGCGAGAAATTTGACCGATGACCATGGCGGTTCTTTGCCCAAACATCGCATGGACAATGTGACCCCCATCTAATTGTCCCACGGGCATCAAATTCAAGGCTGTGACGATTAGCCCCAGAAAACCGGCTATGGCCAGGGGATGAAGGTTAATTGCTGATGTTGAGGTTAACTGGCTCCCTAATGCTAACTTAGATAGCAATGCTAATAAAATAGAAGATTTGGGGTTGAGAGCTTCCGGGTTGAACAGTCCTGCTTGGTCAGTCAGAGGAACCAATTCCGAATTCACCAAACCCCATAATAGTATAGGTAGAGTGATGACAAAACCTGCCAATGGCCCCGCAATGCTGACATCAAATAAAGCTTTGCGGTGAGGAACAGGACTACGCATTTGAATAAATGCGCCAAAGGTGCCCAAAAAGAAGGGGAGGGGTATAAAATAAGGCAGAGTTGCCCGAATTTGGTAGTACCGCGCCGTCAAATAATGACCCAGTTCGTGGATGCCCAAAATAGTCATCA
This sequence comes from Anabaenopsis arnoldii, assembly GCF_028331025.1. NCBI lineage: Bacteria > Bacillati > Cyanobacteriota > Cyanophyceae > Nostocales > Nodulariaceae > Anabaenopsis > Anabaenopsis arnoldii. The sequence goes on from NZ_JAQMUH010000073.1 coordinate 1,059, forward strand.
GACCTAGGGAATAGGGTAATGCTTGCCAGAATATCCTGGGGTCAGATACTAATTGTTGTGGGTCAGAGCCGGCGATGCTAGCCCCCACTAGAGTAGTAGTAATTAAAGTGGCTACTAGCAAAAATAAAGCGAATCCTGGGCGTGTGATCTTCTGTGGCTGACTAGGATTTCTAGCGGATTGAGTGTTAGGTACAAGGATAAAGAAAGGTTTACCATTGAAACCCTCTTGGAAAATCAGCAGAAAGCGATCGCCAAATTCCGCTTCTATATTGGCCTTAATCTGCTGATAAGCTTGAGTAGGTGTAGTTCTGATCTGGCCCCGACAGATAATCGCCTGGGGTTTGTACTCAATGTTGTGGATGTAGTATACAGACCAGGGAAAACAATTTCTCAATTGAATTTCTTCGGTTGGTTCAATGGGTCGCACTGGTACTGGTTCTGCGGTAGGATGGATTGCCGATTGTGATCTAATATCTTGGGGTTGAGTGGGTGTATTTCTGGGCTTTCTCCGACCCCATTCCAACAACACCCAGTATAACAGAACGCAGATAATTGATGGCCAAATAATCAGTGATGATGGCGGCGGTTGTTCGGTTCCATAAATCAGAGTCCATCCGCTCAATATCAAAGCTGGACTCATTAACACCAACCACAGCAACCAGACTGGAGTCTGGGTGATCTGAGCGACGCTGCGCTGCACTATCAGATAAGTAGCTATTCCCAGTAGGAGAAGGAACCAAAATGTCATGTGATTTTCAGTAATTTGGCAGAAATGTCTTACTCCCGTGTTGTCACCATAGCCTTCTCCTGGGGAGAACCTGCTGAGGAAACACACCCGGTTGACTTTGAACCCGATTCCATAACAGTTAACAGAACTTAATTAATTGAAAAATAAGTTCAATTCTGTCACCTAATTTTCCACACTTTCGGTTTTTACTCATGTGCGCCTTACCTCAACAGCCAAATCAGACAGCGAAGCCACCACGTCCGGTGCTAGATAGGATCTTTGCCTTCCCGCCCAATCGGGACACATTAGGGGGAACCTCTTATCTTATTGTAGGAAATGAGGGCAATATTCTCATAGATTCTCCGGCTAATGACCCCATAAATCAAGATTTTTTGCGATCGCATGGTGGCGTGCGTTGGTTATTTCTGACTCATCGAGGTGCTATTGGTAAAACAGCACAAATTCAGCAAACCTTTGGTTGTGAAGTTCTGATTCAAGAGCAAGAAGCCTATTTACTACCTGGATTAACCTTGACCACCTTTACCCAGGAATTTAGACTTAATTCCACAGCTGAAGTGATTTGGACATCTGGACATTCTCCCGGTTCATCTTGTTTGTACTACAGTGATTTGGGGGGGGTGTTATTTTCCGGTCGTCATTTAGTACCTGACCCCACAGGGGAGCCAGTAGCTTTTCGCACACCTAAAACCTTTCATTGGTCCAGACAAATTAAAAGTTGGCAATTACTCCGAGAAAGGTTCACAGCCGAAACACTCCAGTATATTTGTCCCGGTGCTAACACAGGTTTCCTCAGAGGAAAATATGTAATAGATAATGCTTACCAACGCCTTGTTAATACCTGTGTTACCATGAGTGCCGCCCCTGTCTCAAGTAACTGATAATTCACGTGTTAATTAATCAATCAGCTCCCCGACTTGTGCAAGAAATCGGGGAGCTATCTGGGAGTTTGTGTTAATTAACCCCAGTATCGACCCCAGCAAATACAGAAGTTGTTTTCAATAATTCCAGCGCCCCTTGATATTGCAAATCGTCTGGGGTAGCAATTTGTGTGCGGGTAATGGATTCTTGGGAAATCACCTGATCTGGGGTAATTCCTAATTTATTAATATCCCGATGTGATGGTGTTTCGTACTTAGCAATGGTCACTGCCAAGCCAGAACCGTCGGATAATTCAAACAGAGACTGAATTAGACCCTTACCAAAAGTAGTTTCCCCCACCAAGGTAGCACGATGGTTATCTTGCAGCGCGCCGGCGAGAATCTCACTAGCACTAGCGGTACCTTGATTTACCAAAATCACCAGGGGGTCATCTGTCAAAGCCGGGCCAAAGGATTCAAAACTGCCCTGAATGCCCTGGCGATTGACGGTGTAAACTATAGTACCGGAGTTCAACCACAGACGGGCAATTTCAATTCCTGATTGTAATAACCCCCCAGGATTATTCCGCAAATCTAAAATATAGGCAGCCGCGCCTTTTTTCTCTAGACTAGAAATAGCATGGGCTAATTCCATAGAGGCGTTAGCGTTGAATTGAGTTAGACGCAGATAGCCAATGGGGGTACCTTGGGGAGAAAAGCGTAGGTCTGCGACTACAGGATTCAGCTCAATGCGATCGCGTACTATTTTCACCTCTTGTTCTGCGCTATCATCCCGTGAAATCAAAAGTGTCACAGAACTACCAATCGGACCGCGCATTTTGGCAGCTGCCTCGTCAAGAGTTAAATTATCTGTAGAAAGCCCTTCGATTTTCACAATGCGATCGCGGGGTTTAATCCCTGCTAAATCTGCTGGCGAGTTCATGATAGGAGTCACCACTTCCAGCTTACCGGTTTCGGGATTGATAGCAATTTGCAACCCTACCCCAGTCAGTTCACCAGAAGTATTCACCTGCAAACTGCGGTACTGCTCGGGGTCTAAAAACCTTGTAAACGGATCCCCCAGAGTCTGGAGCATTTTCCGAATCGCTGCATAAGCAGCTTCTGGGTTTTTTATTGGCTTCTCCAGAATCTTTTGCCGCACCGCAGACCAATTTTGATGATTAAATGTCTCATCCAGGTAATTGCGATTGACAATTCGCCAAACTTCTGAAACTAATTTCTGCTCATCCGTCAAAGCCGCGGCTGGTGGGACAAAAGCCCCCACCACCAACCAAAGAGCCACTAGCAATGAAAATCCCAGCCGAAAAACCTGTTTTTGCATGAACCGCATTTTCAAAATCCACTTGCTCCCAAATTTGCCCAACAATACTGAGGAAAAATGCCTATTTACCTCATCGTTGATGAAATCTATCTCTCAACTATGTTACTTTTTTTATAGAAGTGGTGCATTCCTCTCATCAAGCTCTTGCTATGACTGAGGGGCTGCATTTCACCCAGGAAACGATAAGATCGACTTGGTGGCGAGCATTTGTGGTGTTAGCTTGCCAAGAGAACGCAATATATTCCATATTTACAGAGTGTTAAGTTTTCCAAAAATTCTGATCACTCTGCTCAAAGCGAAAGTAACTCCTCTTTGTGAAAATCCCAAAATAGTTAATTGGGAGATTAATCAACCGCAACCGATTTTTAGGAACTTGAGATTGTATGGCCAACGTTTATGACTGGTTTGAGGAACGCCTAGAACTTCAGGCCCTCGCTGATGACGTGACTAGCAAGTATGTCCCTCCCCATGTCAATATCTTTTATTGCTTGGGCGGAATTACCCTGGTTTGCTTTCTAATTCAGTTCGCCACTGGATTTGCGATGACGTTCTACTACAAGCCCACTGTAACTGAAGCTTATGCCTCGGTACAGTACATTATGAATGAGGTCAATTTCGGTTGGCTGATTCGCTCCATCCATCGCTGGTCTGCCAGCATGATGGTGTTAATGATGATTTTGCACGTCTTCCGGGTATACCTCACCGGTGGTTTCAAAAAGCCCCGGGAATTAACTTGGGTCAGCGGTGTGATTCTAGCAGTCATCACTGTTTCTTTTGGTGTGACAGGCTACTCCCTACCTTGGGACCAAGTTGGTTACTGGGCGGTAAAAATCGTCAGCGGCGTACCAGAAGCAATTCCGGTAGTTGGCGTTTTTATTTCTGATATGTTACGCGGTGGTTCTAGTGTGGGTCAAGCAACCCTGACTCGCTACTATAGCGCGCACACCTTTATACTGCCTTGGTTAATTGCGGTGTTCATGCTGTTCCACTTCTTGATGATCCGCAAGCAAGGTATTTCCGGTCCTTTGTAATCCCTTAAAGCCACAATGGGAAAAGGCGACGGCTTTGAGTTCCCAGATGCAAATGTTTGTTTTAAACTTATGAGAAATCAGCAATTCATCGCTCATAAGCGACAATAAAAACAAAGATTTGTATTTGAAGCTCAAAGCTATAGATACCCCCCCTTAGGGTAAGCCTCATAGCTCATGGCTTTTACAAATGCTTTAACTGAATTTGAGCAGGAGAGCGTATTTAAATATGTCAACGCAGAAAAAACCCGATCTGAGTGATCCTCAGTTAAGAGCTAAACTCGCCAAAGGCATGGGCCATAACTACTATGGTGAACCCGCTTGGCCTAATGACCTACTGTATGTATTTCCCATTGTGATTATGGGTTCATTTGCTTGTATTGTGGCTCTAGCTGTGCTAGATCCCGCAATGACAGGTGAACCAGCTAATCCTTTCGCCACCCCCCTGGAAATTCTACCAGAGTGGTATTTGTATCCTGTATTCCAGATTTTGCGATCGCTTCCTAACAAACTTTTAGGAGTGTTAGCAATGGCTGCTGTACCCCTGGGCTTAATCCTCGTTCCCTTTATTGAGAACGTGAATAAATTCCAAAATCCTTTCCGTCGTCCAGTTGCAACTACAGTGTTCCTCTTTGGTACATTAGTAACTGTATGGTTAGGTATTGGTGCTGCTTTACCATTAGACAAATCTTTGACATTGGGATTGTTCTAAACTAAGTAGCAAAACTTCTTTGACACCTGTAGTTTGAAGATCATCCTCCAAAATTAGCATTTGATATTCAGAACTGCTGAACCGCTCAAATTTGATTTGACAGATGCTGGTAATTCTGGCGGATGTGATTTTGAAACTTACAGGTGTCAACGTAAAATTACGCGCCAAACAGCTGATGGGCGAGGCGATATCAAAGTAACTAGGACTGCGATCGCTGCTTGAACCCAAAATCAATCCCCCGTGATTTATGCGGGGGAATGCCTCCATGAAATTATATTTAAGTCAAGGTCAATGCTTAGCATAGTGCAGCACGACCATCTGGCGGTAAAGAGCGAACTCAAGCTCCTAAACTACGTACAACAATGGTTTGAGCAATTTTGTCTCACATATTTGTCTCAATTGGGCTGGTCACAAAGCCAACTTTATCGCCTCAACTTAGCATTAGCAGAGGGTTTTACCAATGCAGTTCGTCACGCCCATAGTGCTTTACCACCAGAAACTACCATAGAAATTGAAGTGAGTCTATGGATTGACAGACTGGAAGTGAGAATTTGGGATCAAGGAAAACCTTTCAATCCTGATGCGATCGCAGAGCCACAGCCGGGTACACTCCAAGTAGGTGGATATGGATGGTTTCTGCTGAGAAGATTGGCTGACCATGTTGTCTACGAACGCAGTGCTGATGGTAAAAATTGTTTATTAATACTCAAATACGCCAGAGAAAACTAGATATTTTTACCCTGGAATCGGGTATAAGCCCATAGTGCAAAACTCAATTAATATTTCTTGACCTTTGGTGGTTGACCGTGGGCTTTTGACCCGGCATTAAAATCGCTATCCTAGAGGGAGAGCAAGAAAATAATTGCAAAAATGAGCCTTAAATCTTTGGAATTGAGTCTGGAAAAACTGCGACCTTGGCTGACCATGTTAGCAGTTTTCTGGTTGCTAGCATCACTAGGCTTAGGCTGGCTGGTAAATTCGTTGTTAATTATCTTTGGTTTGCTGTTATTTACACCCGTTGTCGCCTTCTTCGGCTTGCGCTGGTGGCTACAACGCAATTTAGTAACTGACCAATGTCCCGTCTGTAATTATGAATTTTCAGGTTTAAATAACACTCAGGTGCAGTGTCCTAATTGTGGAGAGCAATTGTCAGTAAAACAAGGACATTTTCAGCGCTTCACACCAGAAGGTACAATTGATATTCAAGCGATCGAAGTCCCAACTAAATCACTCAAAGAACAAAAGTAACCCAGATGGACACCCTATAAAAACTTTACCAGTAAATTAAGTCAAAATTTTAACTCTCAAAAGTTATGTTACAACCACAACATAACTTTTATCTTTACACTGGTAAACCTGGAACTTGAAGCAAATCTAATTCCCGTTTAAAAATTTCATCAATGGGTAACATTTGCCCATCAGTGGTCATAAACTTATGGTCTTTTGTCGCCCGGATAATTGAACCATCTGCTAAAGAATATTCAAATAGTTGTTGTTCTCCCCGATCATGCCACTGTAGAATAGGTTGGGTATAAACATTGCCATTTTGATCAACACTATAAACATGACATTCCAGACACTTGTGGACAATTTCCCCAATGGGAATCAACCCATATTCCACCGTTAAAACCTGCGTATCATAGCTCAAACAATATTCGGCAAACTTTAACATTTGCTCAAACAATTCCTCAGCTACTTGTTTTTTAACTCCATTCTTCGCCGCACCATCAACAAACTTTTCCCGCTGCTTTTGCATTTCTGCAACCTTCTTTTTACCCATAGCGCGACGCAATAAGTCAGCTTGTCCTAGGGAATATCCAGCCATATCTTGAGCAATTTTCATAATTTGCTCTTGATAAACCATAATTCCATAGGTTTCATTCAGTATGGGTTCTAGAAGAGAATTTTGGTAATCAATCACCTCGCGCCCATGTTTACGGTTAATAAACTTAGGAATGAGTCCCGCATCTAGGGGTCCGGGTCGATAGAGTGCCAAAATAGAAGAAATATCTTCAATATTGGAAGGCTTTAAATCTCTGACTATCTGACGCATCCCTGAAGACTCTAACTGAAATATTCCTTCTAAATCCCCAGCTTCTAAAAGTTCATAGGATTTTTTCACATCTTTGGGTAAAGTTGTATGTTCACCCTTAGCTAATATTTTTTGAGATTTTCTTTCCTGACGTGTAATTTCATCTGGGTCAATGCGATAACCTCTGCTTTGTTCAATTAAATCAATTGTTTTTTGAATCAGGGTTAAGTTACGTAACCCGAGAAAATCCATTTTTAACAACCCCAGTGATTCCAAGTCTTCCATAAAATATTGGGTAATCACCGCACCATCATTATTCCTTTGCAGTGGGACAATTTCATCTAAGGGGTCAGCAGAAATCACCACCCCAGCAGCGTGGACACCAAAAGTTTTATTAGTTCCTTCAATTCGCATGGCCATATCAACCCAATGGCGGACTTGCGGATCATTATCGTATTTTTCCTTAAACTCGGGTGCTGGGGTTTGGTCGGAAATCATCACTTTGAGTTTAGTGGGTTTACCCCGGACTACGGGAATTAATTTCGCCATTTTGTCTGATTCCCCATAGGGAATATTCAATACTCTAGCGACATCTTTTAAAACGGATTTAGAGGTGAGGCGGTTGAAAGTAATAATTTGAGCAACTCTATCTTTACCATATTTTTCAGTTACATATTCAATAACTTTGTCACGTTTTTCAATGCAAAAATCTGTATCAATATCAGGCATTGATTTACGTTCGGGGTTCAAGAATCGCTCAAATAATAAACCATGGTGTACCGGGTCTATATTAGTAATTCGCATAGCATAAGCCACCAAAGAACCAGCAGCAGAACCACGACCAGGACCTACAGGAATGTTATTATCTCTGGCAAATTTGATGTAATCCCAAACTACTAAAAAGTAGGTAGAAAACCCCATGGACTGGAGCATTTTTAATTCATATTCTAATCTTTCTCTATATACTGGCTCAACTTCATTGCGGGATTTGCGGTTTAACCTTTCTAATAATCCTTGCCAAGCTACTTCTTCAGCGTAAGTGTCGGGAGTATGACCTGAAGGTATGTATGGTGTGGGAATCTGAGGTTCACCCATAATATTATAAACTGCCACTTTATCGGCAATTTCTGTAGTGGTGCTGATAGCTTCAGCAATGACATCATCTGGTAAATGGTCACGGAATAACAGTTTCATTTCTGCTGCGGATTTCAGGTATTCTGTACCGCTATAACGCATCCGTTTATCTTCACTAATTAGCTGTCCAGTTTGAATACATAGTAAAGCGTCATGTGCTTCCACATCAAAACAAGATATAAAATGAGAATCGTTAGTGGCAATAAATTTAATTCCTAATTCCCGCGCAATTTTAACAATTTCTACATTTACAATCCGGTCTTCTTGAGAGCCGTGGTCTTGAATTTCTAAATAGTAATCATCACCAAATAATTCTTGATACCACTTGGCAATTTTCCGGGCTATCTCTGGTCTACCACTGAGAATTGCTTGGGGTATTTCTCCACCTAAACAAGCACTAGTGACGATTAAACCTTCACGATATTGTTTAAGTAGATCTTTATTAATACAAGGACGAGAAAAAATTCCCTTACCTTGTACCCCTTCCAGGTGGGAAATTGTGGTAATTTTAACTAAGTTTTTGTAACCTTGAGTATTTTTAGCTAAAACAACTTGATGATATTTGGGGCGGCGTTCTTGTTTGGTAATATCGCCGTTGATGATATACATTTCGTTGCCAATAATTGGCTTAATGTTTTTACTGCGGCAGATTTTAATCAATTCTACAGCACCATACATGACACCATGATCAGTCAGGGCGATCGCTTTCATCCCCAGAGCGATGGCTTGATCGACCAACTCCGGTAGCTGACTGGCTCCATCGAGCAAACTATAGTCGCTGTGAATATGTAATGGTACAAAGGACATATAAGTCTCCAAGCAGAAGCTGATAGTACTGCAATATACCATTTAATTTCGATTTACCAGACTAGCCAGTGTAGCTAAATCTTGGGCTGCGATCGCTTTAGGCAAATGCAGCTGATAACAGTGGGATTTTCACTGTAAAAGTTGCTCCTTGTCCTTCCCCCCCACTCTCTGCATGGACAGTACCACCATGCAATTCTACTAAATGACGTACGATTGCTAGGCCTAAACCTAAGCCGCCATAGGAGCGAGTACTAGAACTATCCGCCTGGAGGAAGCGGTCAAAAACATAAGGAAGAAACTCTGGCTTAATCCCAATACCCGTATCCCGGACTTGAATTTGAGCATAACTAGTAATGTTTCGGGGTAAATTTTTGTGATCATCAATACTATGGGAAAGTTCAACTTCTACCCTACCCCCTGTAGGAGTAAACTTGATAGCATTAGATAGTAAATTCCAGATCATCTGTTGTAAACGATCCGTATCACCGGCAACTAAAAATCTAGAATGATTGTGCTGTATTCCCTGGGGAGGAATCACGGAAAATCTCAAATCAATTTCCTTAGCTTGGGCGGCTAACTGGACCGTTGTCATCGCCGACTCAATTAGGGGAACCAAATCGTAACTACAAACATTGAGATACAACTGTCCCCTAATCATGCTGGAAATATCTAGCAAATCTTCTATAACCTGGGCTTGTGTCCTAGCATTGCGCTCAATAGTTTCCATGGCCTTAGCCATTTGAGTGTCACTCAGTTTGCGAGCTCGCAGCAGTTGCACCCAACCGAGAATAGCATTCAGGGGCGATCGCAATTCATGGGATAATATACCCAGAAATTCATCCTTCATGCGGTTGGCTTGTTGCAGTTGCTCTGTTTGCAGTTGCAGAGAAGCAATTAACCTTGCCCGTTCCATGGCCACCGCTATTTGGTCACAAACTGCTTGCATCATCGCCCTTTGATTTTCACTAAAAGAACAGCAACTGCGGCTACCAAAACAAAGAGTACCCAAAACCCGTTCTGATGCTATTAACGGGTAACTATAACAAGCCTTCACCCCTAAATTCCGAATTAATTCTGTGTTTGGGTCAGTGGATTCCTGAACATTTTCTACATAAATAGGACGGCGCTCTTGGGCGACAGTACCGCACACCGATTGACCCAACGGTAACCACTCATATTTTTTAGCCACCTCCTCAGAACAGCCTGTAAAAGATGCAAGGCGAATCACCTGATGGTTCTCCTCAACTAAATAGTTAAAGTAAACATCCAAACCAATCTGCTCCGCCAGTTTTTGGTAGAAGCTGTTAATTAATGCTACTGGTTCCTGACTAGATAACAAATCATTGGCTGTGTTAAACAGCAACTGTAACCTTTTGTAACTTAATGCTTGGGCCTTTTCAATTTCCTTAAGATTAGTAATATCTTGAAAGCCTGCTACACAGGTAGCTGAATGACCGTGCATTGCTGGTATAGTATCACCAAATATCAGTACAGAGCGCACAAGGTCGCCAGTGTGCCAGTTTATTTCTAATCCATCTAAACGTTCTCCCCGGGCTACCCGCGCCCCGGGTATTTGCTCCTTAGGGATGCGATTTCCTGCCGCATCTGTGCAATAGTATGTAGTGTCATACTCTTCTACTGGTACACCTTTGGGAAACTCACCCCCTGCTAATTCATCAGCGGCTTGATTAGCAAAGGTTACCCGCCCCGTTTCAGGTTCAATAAACAGTAATGGTAGAGGCATCAGATTTAAGACTTCTTCGAGCCATTTTTGCTGATTGTGAACTGCTTCCTCTATCTGCTTACGCTCTGTAATATCCAAAAATGCCCCAACACTACCTCTACTGTTACCCTGTTCATCAAACAACGGGGCGACGTACTGCAACAACTTGACAACTTTGCCATCTTTATGTATAATATCATTTTCAGAGTCTAAAACTGTCACACCATGAGCAGCAGAATATTGCATAGGTAACTCTTCTGGTGATAGTTTTTTACCGTCGCGGTAAACTTGAAATTCTGCCGGCTGTTCTTGACTGGGGATACTCATAGCACCATATTTACCTGGTGATATCCCTAATTGTTGAGCAAGACAGGGGTTAATTCTCATAGTTTTGCACTCTGCATCTTCAGCAATACCGATACCAATAGGGATAACCTGAAATAAAGTTTGTAATTCGCTGATCCGACGTTGTAAATCTTTATTAAGTTGTACTATTTGTTCTCTTGCTTCCTGGCGATCGCTTAAGTCCAGAATAAACGCCACTGATTCTTGTCGGTTCTGTGCGAGCAACACGTAACCTACTAAAACCCGAATCCGCCGACCATCTTTGTGAATGTATTCTTTTTCATAGGGGGTACAAGCACCTCTGGGATTTTCCTGGGCTTCGGCGATACCTTGAATATCTAAATGCAAATACTCTGGTGGTGTGATATTCCGCCAATTTAATTTACCTGTGAATAAATCCTCACGGCTGTAGCCAATCATCTGTAGAAATGCATCATTGGCTTGGTGAATACCACCATAGACATCACCAAACTTAATACCAATGATGTTAGCATCTACAAAACTTCTCAGCTTTTCTTCCTGTGCTCTGAGTTGTTCTTGCGTCTCGTCGCGTTGACGTTCAATACGTGATATTACTGCTGAAGTTTGCCAAATCAAAATCGCAAAAATCACTATTAAGATGATGGCAAATAACGATATCGCAAAAGCAGCACCGTATTTCCCTGCTAATTGACCATGGAGGATCAACCAGCCTATCACTAATGGTAAAGCTATAGCTGCCGGTAACAAACGACGCGCCATCAACCCGCCATAGGTATCACTCATTACTACTGCCATAAATGCCTGCTCTGGACTTGCCCAGAGAATGCCTATACAAAGTACAATGAACTTTACGCCTGTATGTAATCCCATTGATGTTGTATATGATGGTGTGCTGGGAAACAATCCTACTTGATACATATAACCGATGAGTACCTGTGCAGAAATCACTAGTACTATCAGGGTAAAAAGTTGAATGTACCAAAAACTAAGCTGATTTGGCGATGGCGATAGGGTGCTGTTAGCCATATGGGCGGAAATTTCTAGAGCTATACCCAGAAATATAAAGTTTAAGGCACTCTCAAACCCCATTCGCCCTGGAGGGGATGTTAATACTGCAGTTGCTTGCTCCTGGAAGAGTAATTCATCAATACCAAAATTCCAGCCGAATAAATACTGAGCGAGGGTGAGTAACCCAATCAAGGTAACAGATGCTGCACAAATTCGCGAGCAGGATAAGTAAGGGATAGTAGAATGACTTTTTCTGCTGAGTTTGCTCTGCGACATCCACAAAGATATACCAGATAGCACAAAGCATAAAGCTGTATTAGGCTTCATTGTCACGAGACTGGTGTTACCGCAGGTTTTAATCAATTCAATGTCAAACAACCAGCCAAACAGCACCAGAACACCGACTAATATTGTGATTATGCTTGCAACTTGTACCACTCGTAAGCTATGTAAGCTTGGCAGTTGCAAGCGGTTAAAATTTAACATTGAAGTTTTACCACCCAACTGTCTACCGTAGTCACTGTACTTTGTTTAAAGAAATAAAACCTCACCTATATAACTAGAAAATTTCTAGTTAGGCTATATACTGTTGAGATATTTTTTATCTATCTATAGGCATATTTTTGGGATTACACAATCTACATTAGAAAAGAATAGATACAAAAACATCTATCTTGAAACATAATTTTAAAACATAAAATCATGAGAAAATATGCCCTCGGCCTGTTGTGAGAAGTCAGGGATTCACTGATTATGTTATTTCTGGTCTAAGTATTTAGTATTAATAAACACTTTATATATGTCTGTGAGCAATAAATAGGGGCAATTGATTAATTGCCCCTGGGAGTATAAAGCCTTTTTCAGGCTAATGAAGTACACATCAATTGCCTATTCCCTGTTCCGGTGTTCCCTGTTCCGGTGTTCCCTGAAACTAAAGAACTTTGTACCTCACGAGCATGGGAAATGCTATATTATTAATTTAATTTTGGCGATTCTAGGTCTTTAGCTACATAAGGGCGTGTTTTTGCAAATCCTCTAGTGAGCAGACTTCCAAAGCTCTAGAATGGGTAGCGCCAAGCACAACAGGGGGGGCGACACCAGCATCTAAAGCTTCTTGCCAACGGGCCGCACATAAACACCAGCGATCGCCTGGTCGTAGTCCAGGAAAATTAAATTGGGGAACGGCTGTACTCAAGTCATTCCCCTGGGATTTAGTAAACTCGAGAAATTCTGGTGTAACTTGGGCGCAAACAACATGCATCCCGAAATCCTGACCACCTGTATTACAAAAGCCATCGCGGTAATAGCCAGTCATGGGAGATGTACAGCAACTCTCCAGGTTGGTTCCTAGTACGTTTTTTGCCTGTGTCATAGTCAATTTTTAATTTTTGTAGTAATTTTCAGATTAAGACTCCCGTAATACATATCCCACGCCGCGCACTGTTTGAATCAGACGTTTATGAGTGTCACATTCAATTTTCAGGCGTAAGTAGCGAATGTACACCTCTATCACATTGGACTCACCCATAAAATTGTAACCCCAAACATTTTCTAAAATTTGTTCGCGGGTTAATACCTCGCGGGGGTGTTCCATTAAAAATTTTAATAGTTCAAATTCTTTCATTGTCAAGTCAATTGACCGTCCGTTATGCATAGCGCGACGGGTGGCGACATCTAAAACCAAATCCCCAAAACGTAACTGTTCTGTGGTTTCAACATCAGGCTTTAAATACAGGCGAATTAAGTTTAAAAAGTCTTCCGGGCGGTAAGGCTTGAGGACATAATCATCAGCCCCAGCTTCTAAACAAGCCACCCGGTCATCTACTGTATCCCTGGCCATGAGCATCAATACAGGGGCGCACATCCCGGCATTTCTGAGTTTTTTACACAACAAGAGTCCTGATTCTCCTGAGAGCATCCGGTCTACAACAATTAAAGCAGGTGGCCGATGGCTTTGCCCACTAGAGGCATCGCGGCAGTATTGTAAACCGCTAGCCGCATCATGGGCTAAAATCGCTTCATAGCCGGCTTCTCGCAAATCAAAGCCTAACTGATTTGCCAGACTCTCATCGGTTTCAATCACCAGAACACAGGGATTGTGAGCAATTGTCATCATTAGTTAGTAGGAATCTTGGATGGGAGATTTGAGATTTCTCAGAGATTGGGACACAGACTGAATCAAGAAAATAATTATCACAGGGGTATACAGACTAAGAGTGAGCTAGTCCTCAGCTGACTATTTTATAGACAAAACTATACTTATGTTGACAAGAATTGACATAAGTGAGTTAAGAAAATCGCCCACTTGATATATAATCCTACGATATCAAGTATTGAATTAAGACTATTGCCAACGCGAAAACCAAGCAAT
>NZ_JAQMUH010000074.1:0-13997 GCF_028331025.1 Anabaenopsis arnoldii
ATTTTTCAAGAAATCAGCGATGAGATTTTTATGAAATTCTTCGCTTTCCCCTTCGTTAATTTGTTGGATGAGGGTGGTTAGATGAGTTTTAAATAGTTCAATTTGGCTTCTGTAGGGTTTAACTTTGAGGAAGGCTTTATTTAATGCTTGTCTGGGGAGAATTTTATTCATCTGTGGTTGAGGTTACTATGAAGACTGATTGTAAAACTTGTATAGCTTGGGTGGGGTGCAGATCCTAGGTTTTACTCAGCCTCAAGCTAAACTAGTTTAATATTTAGGTTAATTATATACTGTAATTTAAATTATTAGTAGCAATATTACTTAGGGGAAGAAAAATCTTCCCCTGTGTTGAGTAGTAATTTACTGGGAGGGAACGCGACAGAATTTACGATCCTTATCATGTTCAGGATACAGCCAAGAATAGGCGAAATGGCTGACTCCTGGTAATTGGGGAGCAAATTGGCGCAGTGCTTCCATTTGTACTTCTAGGGATGGGCGATTACTCATTGAGCTTCCCCAAGTTCCAGCTAAAGCCGGAATCACCTTTGTTCCTGGTTGTGCAGCATCCAAAACTCGCTGCACTTGCTGGACAATGCAGCTAGCAGTACCACAGGTAGCATAGGACATAGGATGCCATTCTAAAGAGTTGGGAAACCTATCCCAAGGTTGCAAGCGGGAATCATAGCCTTGTCCTACGGTTTGATTACCATCCGGAAAAAATACCACCCCAGCAGGTATTCTTTGTTGCTGGGCTGGGTAAGCAGCTAAGGAGACAAAATCTAATATACCTTGCATGGCGTGAGCAACTGCTAGTTGCCATAGTTGCCATTGTAACAGTGGTTGTCTCTGGCTAGCTGAGGGGATTGATTCTGTTTCTACTGGTTGGGGAATGCGACCTTGCCACATAGGCTCAGTTTCATCAGGATGGAGTTGATCGACTTCGTTAATATCCCCGGCTGTGATTTGTCCCTTAGCCATAAAACGGCGAATTAACTCTAATCCTTTGTTATTCTGCGCCCGACGCAATAAAGCAGCTTGAGTCGCCGGACTAAATAGCCATAAATCAGAGAGTCTGGTAGCTACCGAATCAGGTCCTGCTTGTCGGGGATAGCGGACGTAATCAAATAACACCCCATCGGGTTGGCGGCGTACTACTTCCTGTACCATTTGGTAGAAGTCCTGTTTGGCCTGTAAGTTGTAAGGATCAACAAATACTTGAGAATTATTATCTGTGACTTCTAAACTGGTTTGACCTTTACCATTACGGGCGATCGCATCTTGTCTGTCTGGACGCAGGGCGTAAGTATAGCCGAAATTCTTGGTAAACATCCAAGCGTAAACTTTTAAACCACGTTGTCGCCCCATTTGAATGGCGGTAGCCATGAGATCGACATTTTCCGCCCCTGGGGTGCGAATTGCGGAAGGCCAAGCCGTGGGATTATTTGCCGCTGGTAATAATACCTGCCCGTCATAGAAGACTTCGAGATAAACTTGATTGTAGCCACGGTTAACAATGCGATCCATGACCTGCTCAATTGCTCCAGGCTGAATATCACAGGAATATAAACGTAACCACACCGCCTGTACCTGCGGCCAAGTGCGATCGCGACAATTTTGTAACTCCTGTGCATGTTGTTTCACTAATTGTTGGTAGCGGTTTTTGGCATCTTGATTGCCTTTGAGTGCTGCTAAACGTAAGTCTTCTTTGGCTTTTGCTGCTGCTGGTGATAATTGGCAATACTGTTTTAATTGCGCCTTTGCAGGTTGGTTACTTAGGGGAGAAATTAACAGAGTACCTGTAAAAATGGTCGCTAACAGACAGCGCCAAAATAAAATCGTTTTTCCGAAGGTGAAAGCAGAATTAGACATATGTGAAGGTACAAACACAAATGAGTCATGAAGCCTAATAGAAACAATTCTTAGAAAAAGGTATATAAAATGAGACCTTTTCAGAAAAATTTGGCAGTTTACCTATTTCAGACTGCCAAAGTCGTATTGATGTTGCCAAATTTTTAATAATTAATAATTTTGCACTGTAGCCCATTAATTGTAGGTGTAAGGGCAGTTAATTAATCACAGCTTATTTTATCAAATCTCAGTATATAGCATTTCCCATGCTCGTGAGGTACAATTTTTTTTAGTTTGAGGGAACAGGGAACACCGGAACAGGGAATTGGTGTGTACTTCATGAGCCTGAAAAAGGCTTTAAAAGAGTTACCCCTATCTGTGACGGCAAAAACTGATAATATTTGAAGATATTTTACCCACTGCTATTCTTGATACATAAGTCAAGAGTCAAAAACTGAGAACAAAAATTAGGACTCTGGACTTTTGACTCTTAACAATCCCACAGGTAATGCTTAAGCACCACGCTTGACTGCTGACTCCACCCGTTGTAACTCTTCCTCTAAGCGATTTTTGAGCTTCTGGGGTACGGGGCGATTGGGATAAGAACTATAATGTCCAGCTAGGGAATTAAGAGCTGTTCGCATAGTTGTAAAGGAACTCAGACCAGAAACAGACTTAACCCTTTGATAGCGAGCCGAAAAATCGTTGATTTTTTGGCGCGCTTCAGCTTCAATAGCTGCTTTGTTGGGGGAATCCTCTGTTACTTCCAGGGCTTGTTTCATAATATTGACTACCGCCAAGGTATCTTGAGGATAATCCCCAGTTAAACTGTCTGGACTGCTAGAACAGCCCATGAGACCGATGGTGACAACTAAAACCAAGGCTAGTAGACGCGACCAATAGCGCTTCATATCTTTGTTAATTCAATAATACATAAATCAACATCTATCCTATCCTGGATTGGTATCCAGGGGATCATTCACAGGGATAAGCAATGACTAATAACTTTTTTATACATGGTATCTCGTTGTTGGTGGGGTCTCCCTAGGGATGCGATCGCACTTTGGAGGGTTTCCACTGCCATACAAGTACCACCCAAGGCTCCAGCCATTGTGGTAATATGTTCTTCCATTAATGTCCCACCAATATCGTTACAACCCCACTGTAAAGCTGCTGTAGCCCCACTCAGCCCTAGTTTTACCCAACTTGGTTGATGGTTGGGTATGTAATTTCCCAAATAAATCCGCGCCACTGCTGTGAGTAATAAAGCATCATTGAGAACGGGTTGATCCCGTCCTACACGACGGCGTAAAGATTTGGGTGCTTCTTGTCCGACAAATGGTAAAATAATAAACTCAGTTATTTTACCTGAGTAACCTTGCTCAAGGGCTGTTTTTTGCAGCGATCGCAATTTTTCTAAATGTGTAATTTGTTGTTCTGGGGTTTCAATATGCCCAGATAATATGGTGCTAGTGGTGGGTAAACCTAACTTGTGCGCCGTACCCACAATTTCCAGCCAAGTTGCTGTATCAATCTTTTCGGGACACAATACCCGCCTCACTTGATCATCTAACACTTCCGCAGCTGTTCCTGGCATAGACCCTACACCAGCATCTCTGAGAGCACCAATCACATCAGCATATTCAATCCCATCAATTCTAGCGATAAATTGCACCTCTTGGGGAGAGAAAGCGTGTAAATGTATCTGGGGAAATTCCTCCTTAATGGTCTCTACTAACTTCAGGTAATAAGCCAAAGAATAACCGTTAATTTGCGCTTGTGGGTTTAATCCCCCCTGCATACAGATTTCCGTTGCGCCTCTTTCCACCGCATCTGTGGCTTTTGCCAAAATTTGCCCCCAGTCTAACCAGTAAGCACCAGCATCACCATCATCCCGACGGAAAGCACAAAAACTACAGTGTTGCTCACAGATGTTAGTAAAGTTAATATTACGATTAATTACATAGGTAACTATGTCCCCGGCTTGGATGTATCGTAATTGATCAGCGGTGTTACGAATAGCAGCGATCGCTTCTGGGTCAGTTTGTTTTAATAAAAAAACCCCATCGGCGGGAGATAAATCATCACCCAAGAGAGCGCCATCTAGAATAGCATCAATAGTTTTATCTTTCACAGCTTACAAAAACAAACTGCCACACTTTAGTTTCATCGTAGCAATTATTTGGCTAGTTTTATCCGCCAAAGAGCGAAATTCAAAGGCTGAAGTTGATAATTCCTCTCGATGGTATTTTTTAACTCCACAGAAGGCGCAAATAATAAGATGTCAAATCCATCAGGAACTTTAAAAATATCCTTATTTAATACAGACGGAGGTAACTCCCTACAGGTATAACAGTTAGGTTGAAGTTGTAACTGAACTTCTGGCTTCAGCAGATGACTTAAAGCCAATATTCTGCCCATACTACCATCACTGATTAACAGTGGACGTTCAACCTGATTAATTAATTTAGCATCCTGAAAATTTAGATCACTATGGCTTTTAGTCCACCAGTGATGAGATTGGGATATCAAGACACCAGAAAAGATAGAGCCAGAAAACAGAAAGCACATAATAATTTTCCCAAATTTCTGTTGAGGTGAAATTGAGGTAATTTTACTTGCTAGTAGGTAAGCTATAGATATTTGTATACTCAAATAACCCGGAGTAAGATACCGGGGAATAATTGACCTTGTACCGCCATATATCACATCTTTTAACATAATTGGCAGGCAAGTCACTAAAATTAAGCTTAAAATAAATAACCAGGTTTTTTGAGATGAGTAACGACACAGATAATATATAGAATAGCCTGCTAAGAATACTATCACCGCTACTAAACTTATCTGGATGAGATGTGTCAGTTGATTTTCCACCCCAAAATTGATCACAGCCCTTTCGTGATTACTATCTATGAACATACGGCTGAGATTAAAAGCCCAGGTTTTCATCATCGATAAAGTAGGCATATTACCTTGGCCACCAACTATACTGGTGAGGTGCTTTAAATTGGCAACAATTACCAATAGCCAAGGCAAAAAAGCCAGAAAACCAGCCAGAGAAGCCAATAAATAGGCAATTACTTTTTTAGTTAATCTCAAACCTTCTATAGTAATTAAATAAACTCCATGTGCTGCTGCAATAGTTACAGACGCAGGAAAAGTGTACAGACTCATAGCTAAAGTGACAGCATAGATTCCCCAGTCTATTTTTTTATTTGTGCGCAATGCTTGCAGCAAGGCAGCACTAGATAGTAAAATTGTTACTATCCATAAACTATATTCTCTTGCTTCTTGAGCATATAGTATTTGAAATGGTGATATTCCTAAAAGTGCTACAGCCATCCATGCTGTCCACGCACTACCGAATAGCTCCATACATAACCAGTAGACACTAGGTAAAGCCAGTAAGCTAATAACAGCAGCTAAAGCTCTAGTAGATACCATAGAGTTACCGAATAACTGCATCGACCACCTAGCCATTACATAATATAGGGGCGGGTGTTGAGCTTCTTCTAAAGCTAGGGAGGTAATAGTATCATTGAGGTTTTTGTCAGGGTTGGTAGTTTGATATTGTGCTAAATATCTGACAGGAATTCTCTCAACTTCAGATACATTTTTAACTACTTCATACTCTGTGTAGCCAGAAACCCGTAATCCAGTAAAAGCTTCATCATCCCAGTATGGTTTCTGGTCAAGATTAATAAATCTAAAGGTAACACTTAATGCCAATATTATGACAAATAAAATTTTCCAGTAGCTTAAATAGTCTTGTCCGGAAATAAAGAATATTTTTTTCATGTGATAATCATCTGCGTTTTGAAGAAACAACAAACTTGTAAACATTTGCTCGTTTAACCGCTATTAATTATTAATACAAATAATTTGTTATGGCAATATGTGAAATAAATTTATCCGGTATTTTAATTCTGCTGAGATTTTCTAAAAATTTATGAAGATACCTGGGTTTTATCAATATATATCAACATGGAATCATCAGAAACACTGTTAACAGTTCCCACAGGGACTCTACAGATTAACGATTTACCTGGTACCAGTAAGGTCTATCTTTCTTTGGTAATTCCAACTTATCAAGAAAAGGATAATATCCAGAAAGTTATCCAGATATTAACTCAGACACTGGATGAATCTATACCAGGTAACTATGAGTTGATTGTTGTAGATGATGACAGTCCCGACTTGACTTGGAAAGTAGCACAATCTCTAATAGAGGAATATCCACAGCTGCGGGTGATGCGACGACAGCAAGAGCGGGGACTTTCTTCAGCAGTAATTCGTGGCTGGCAAGTTGCAAAGGGTGATATCTTAGGGGTAATTGATGGAGATTTGCAACATCCGCCGGAAGTATTGACGCAATTGCTCACTAAAATTGCACAGGGAGCAGATTTAGCAGTAGCTAGTCGTCATGTAGATGGCGGTGGGGTGAGTAGTTGGAGTGTGGTTAGGCGTTTCTTATCTCGTGGCGCTCAAGTCTTAGGTTTGATTCTATTACCAGGGGTACTCAGTAGAGTTTCTGACCCCATGAGCGGTTATTTTATGGTACGCCGCCATAGTATCCTAGGTGTAACACTTCATCCTGTGGGTTACAAAATTCTTCTAGAAGTAATTGCTAGGGGTAATATTCAGAATATTAGTGAGGTGGGTTATGTATTCTGTGAACGTAAAGAAGGTGAAAGTAAAGTTACTTGGAAACAATATTTAGAATACCTACACCACTTAATTCGGTTGCGCTTATCTACGGGTCTTTTGGGGGGTTTGAGTCAGGGTTTAGACTTCCCCATTGGTCGGTTCCTCCGCTTTGGCGTAGTGGGACTCAGTGGGGTGTTTGTGGATATGGCTATACTGTATTTACTCAGTGACCCGACTACTTTGGCTTTACCCCTCACCCGGAGTAAAATTATTGCTGGAGAAATCGCCATTTTCAATAATTTCTTGTGGAATGATGCTTGGACATTTGCTGATGTCAGTGAGAACCAGCAGCAGTGGAGTCAACGCATCAAGCGCTTTTTGAAATTTAATGTTATTTGCTTGGCTGGGTTAGTGTTGAATATCTTGGTGTTGAACTTGGTGTTTAATTTCTTGATTCCTAACCGTTATATTGCTAACCTGATAGCGATCGCAGTTGCTACTATTTGGAATTTCTGGGTAAACTTGAAACTCAGTTGGCGCGTCACCGACGTGAAATAGCTAGTAACCTCATGGCTTTAACTGTTGACTCCTTGGCGATCGCTATAATTCATTATGCCCAATCATGTTAAATAATTTACTTTGTACAAGGATTGTTTGTGGAACTTAATACAAGTGGAAATATTTTGAGAATTATCTTGTGCAATCAAATTATTTTCTGCTATAGTTGCTTATGTCTGTTGTATATGCTAGTATACAAAAACAGAGTAAATATATTGTAATATTTTCTAGTTGCGCGGGCGTAGTTTAGTGGTAAAACTATAGCCTTCCAAGCTATTAATGCGGGTTCGATTCCCGCCGCCCGCTTAAATCACAGACCCCATAAAACTAGTTTTATGGGGTTTTTTATAGCCTTTTTCAGGCTCATGAAGTACACACCAATTCCCTATTCCCTGTTCCCTATTCCCTGTTCCCTATTCCCTGTTCCCTATTCCCTGTTCCCTGTTCCCTGTTCCCTGTTCCCTCAAACTAAAAAAAATTGTACCTCACGAGCATGGGAAATGCTATATATCTGACTGTTGACCAGGTATTTAGCTGGCTAACGCTCTAGTTTAAACAATTAGTCAATGGCTTTGTCCTGAAAAAACATAACCCCTCTCCGCTAGGGGAAAGGGGATAAAGTGAGTTGGTCGGAAATTCTCACTGCTGAAACTCAGCACTAGTTAATAAGCATCTTGCAACTCGTAGAAATCAGGTGAGATGTAATCCTTACGTAAAGGCCAACCCACCCAATCTTCCGGCATTAAAAGCCGCTTAAGATTGGGGTGACCTTCGTAGACAATACCGAACATATCGTAAGTTTCGCGCTCTTGCCAGTCTGCGGTTTTCCAGATCCAGTAAACAGAAGGAACCCTGGGATTTTCACGGGGTAAGAACACCTTGACTCGGATTTCTTCAGGTTGCACAGCATGATCACCGACTTTAATCAAGTGATATACACTGACCAGATCTTGTCCTGGTCCGAGGTCAATACCAGATTGAAACTGGAGGTAATTAAACCCGTAAGCATAAAGGGCTGTAGAAATAGGGAGCAGGAAATCTGACTCCACCTTAATTATTTCTACCCCCTTCTTGTCAGGTTCCAACCACTCATGCTCAAAACCATTTTCCGTTAACCATTGGGAAATGGGACCTGCCTTAACCAGAGACTCTTCTGCTGCTGGTACGGGTTTAGAATCTTCTTCAGCCACGGTTTTGCTCCTTTTGTTGCGTCTTTGCTGTCAGTAGTGCGGGTGGAACTGGTAGACCGATAGCTTCTGTCAATTCCTTGGGTGGTGTGTAGCGAGTTTCTGACTGCAAATATTTACCGGTTAAAATTTGCTCAGTGGGCTTGAGATTATGAGTTGTGCTGTAGAAACGGTGGGTTTGCTTAATTTGACCCCGTTCCTGCATGGAATCATTCGCTATTTTTTTGCGCAATTTAATAATTGCGTCAATAATCGCTTCTGGACGGGGAGGACAACCCGGTAAGTAAACATCTACAGGAATCAGTTTGTCAACTCCGCGGACAGCTGTAGGAGAATCGATACTGAACATCCCGCCGGTAATTGTACACGCGCCCATAGCAATTACATACTTGGGATCAGGCATTTGTTCATAAAGACGCACTAATTGGGGTGCCATCTTCATGGTAATTGTCCCAGCAGTAATGATTAAATCGGCTTGACGGGGGCTAGAACGGGGAATGAGACCAAAACGGTCAAAGTCAAACCGAGAGCCGATTAAAGCTGCAAATTCGATGAAGCAGCAAGCTGTACCAAACAGCAAGGGCCACAGACTCGAAAGCCTAGCCCAGTTGTAAAGGTCATCAACTGTAGTGAGAATGACATTTTCTGACAAATCCTGAGTGATGGTGGGGCGTTCAATCGGGTTGAGGATTTGCTCTTTGTTTGGGCTAGTTAAATTTGAATTCAAGACCATTCCAACGCTCCTTTACGCCATGCGTAGACTAGGGCAATTACAAGAATTGCAATAAAAATTAAGGCTTCGATGAATGCCAACAGCCCCAGACGGTGGAAAGCAACCGCCCAAGGATATAAGAATACAGTCTCCACATCAAAGACGACGAAGACGAGGGCAAACATGTAGTAGCGAATATTGAACTGAATCCAGGCTCCCCCAATGGGTTCCATACCAGATTCGTACGTGGTGCGCCGTTCCAGGCTGTTACCACTGGGGCGCAGGAGCTTGGAGGCTGAAAGTGCAAGGGCGGGAACTAGGCTACAGATGATGAAGAAGCCTAGAAGGTACTCGTAACCGCTGAGGACAAACACAATGAATATCTACCGCTTATGGTGTAAATAAGGCTGTTAATTTCTTTTACATTATATCTGTTTGGCTTTTCTGAACTCTGGGCAACAGAGTCATTTGAGGTATTTGTCGTTTTGACAGATGATGGAAAAGCTTCACAGTTATGTCATAATTTTTAACGGATATTTAATATTTCTCCTCTGTGAGGTTTTAGCCATGAGCGAACAAAATAGCGAACAAGCTGTTGAAACTCCGGCATTAGACCGTTTTGAATGCCGTGCCTGTGGTTATGTTTACGAACCTGAAAAGGGAGACGATAGCCATAATATTGAACCGGGAACCGCCTTTGCTGAATTGCCGATTACGTGGCGTTGTCCAGTATGTACGGCTAAAAGGACAGCTTTCGCCAATATTGGCCCGGCTGGTACTGCATCTGGGTTTAAAGAAAATTTCGGCTATGGTTTGGGTGTTAATACCCTCACGCCAACGCAAAAAAATCTCCTGATTTTCGGAGCTCTGGCTCTAGGTTTCTTGTTTTTTATCAGTCTCTACGGCTTACAATAAGACCCGTTATCTTTTTTAGCACGTTTAGAGGGCTGCCATTGCCATTAAGGTGAAAATTTAGAAAAAAATGAGTATTATGAAAAACTGGCAAAAAATATTTGCCTTGTTGATGGTGGTTTTCTTGTGTATAGGTTGTAGCAATGTCCCCTCTACCAGCTATAACCCTTGGGCGGTTATTTCTGTGCCAACAGAGTCTAAGCTGCTAGATATTGCCTTTACTGATAACCCTCAGCATGGTTTTCTCGTAGGTAGCAATGCTACTATTCTGGAAACACATGATGGTGGTGATACTTGGGAACCCCTAAGATTGTCACTAGATGATGCTAGGACTCGCTTTGACTCAGTCAGTTTTGCTGGACAAGAAGGCTGGATTTTGGGTGAACCTTCACTACTGTTGCATACCACTGATGAAGGTGGTTCTTGGTCGAGTATTACTCTGAGTTCAAAATTACCCGGTAGTCCCATTGCTATCTATGCTCTGGGAGAGAATACGGCGGAAATGGCTACGGATTTGGGCGCTATATACAAAACTGAGGACGGGGGTAAAAACTGGAAGGCTCAGGTAGAAGGTGCTGTTGGCGTGGTGCGTAATATGCAGCGTTCATCTGACGGTAAGTATGTTGCTGTTTCTGCTAAGGGTAGTTTCTACTCAACTTGGGAGCCGGGACAAACTACTTGGACACCCCATAACCGCAATAACTCTCGACGGTTAGAAAATATGGGTTTTGCTGAGAATGGACAGTTGTGGTTGCTAGCGCGGGGTGGTCAGGTACAGTTTAGCGACCCGGAAAATCCTGAAAGTTGGCAAGACCCACAAAATCCTGAGTTGGCTACCAGCTGGGGTTTACTCGATTTGGCTTATCGCACTGCTAATGATATTTGGATCGGCGGTGGTAGTGGTAATTTACTCCACAGTGCTGATGGTGGTCAAACCTGGGAAAAAGACCGGGATGTGGAAGGGGTCGCTGCTAATTTGTATAAGATTGTTTTCTTCGGTCCTGAGCAAGGTTTTGTCATAGGCGATCGCGGCATTTTGCTCAAATACCAACCCAATATCAGTGAAAGTTTTTCACAAGCGGCCGCTTAGTGGCATCATGGGCTTAAGTATGTCTTGATTTGTGAGAAGGTCGTTGCAAGTTGTAACTCTTTCTAAACTTTGTAGGATAATAGACAATAACAATCTTTGTAAAGGTAAGGATCTAAATGTCAGGTACCACTGGAGAACGTCCGTTTTCGGACATTATTACCAGCATTCGTTACTGGGTGATTCACAGTATCACTATTCCAGCATTGTTTATTGCCGGATGGCTATTTGTCAGCACTGGACTGGCTTATGATGCTTTCGGTACACCCCGTCCTAACGAATACTACACACAAACACGGCAAGAATTGCCTATTGTCAAGGATCGTTTTGGCGCTAAACAGCAAGTTGAACAGTTTATTGGAAAGTAGTTTCGGATCATGACTAGCGGAAATAACATCAATCAACCAGTTTCTTATCCCATTTTTACGGTCAGATGGCTAGCAGTACACACTTTAGGTGTACCCAGTGTGTTCTTCTTGGGCGCGATCGCCGCTATGCAGTTTATTCAACGCTAGGAGCTAATCATGGAAAGAACGCCCAATCCTAATAATCAACCGGTAGAGTTAAACCGGACTTCACTATACCTGGGACTACTTCTTGTTTTTGTTCTAGGAATTCTGTTCTCCAGTTACTTCTTTAACTAACTGAAACAGTTGTTGTAAATTTTTGTTTATTCAATCAATGTTGATTTCTTGTTAAGGGAGGAGAAAAGCTGTGTCTGCTGGAAGTGGAAGAATTCCCCTGTGGATTGTCGCTACAATCGCGGGTTTAGGTGTAATTACAGTTTTAGGCATTTTCTTTTATGGAGCCTACGCTGGAGTCGGTTCTTCATTGTAAAAAAAGCTTGAGCCGGAAAAAAATTACTCAGTATTTCCTGGCAATTGTTTAATAATTAATGTTTAACAAGCCGGTTGTTTTTGGTCTTTTTCAGCAAAAACAACCGGTTTTGTTATGTAAGATTCCCACGCCTTGAAGACGTGGAAAATTCACCCAACTAATTAGCCGATATCTTCGCGTTCAATGTATAACATCAAAAACGCCATTGTCACTGCTGGAAAAACTAACCCAGTCAGGGGAACCAAGATAGAGGGCAAAAATGAAGCTGCCATAGTTAACTTTCCTCTTGAATAATTAGACAATCCTCGAAAACGAGCTTACTGTAAATTTCACCTGATTTTTTAAATTCTCAAAATTTTTAACACAATTCTTGGTAACTGGTTGACTGTTTTGATATTCTCTATCTTCTCAGGACTGGGTGTATTTAGGGTTTCTCCAGTATTTCCTGAGACTGGTATCTGGTCGATATAGCTTTGAGATCCTAAGTGTAATTGTGAGTTAAATTCCCCCCTTTGAGGATCCGCTATTTTTGGCAGAGCTAAAACCCCAGGGCTTAATTGAGG
The DNA here is from genome assembly GCF_028331025.1 of Anabaenopsis arnoldii. Taxonomy (NCBI): domain Bacteria; kingdom Bacillati; phylum Cyanobacteriota; class Cyanophyceae; order Nostocales; family Nodulariaceae; genus Anabaenopsis; species Anabaenopsis arnoldii. The sequence goes on from NZ_JAQMUH010000074.1 coordinate 12,352, forward strand.
GATGGGATATCCTTGGCTTTCTATCCACTTTCTAATCAGAGGAGATGAATAGTGACTCGGGTGTGCATTTCCCGTCCAATCTTGTGGGATTACTATTTGCAACTCTTCACGAGCACGGAGTAATTCCGGTGTCTTTTGATTTTCAGATACAGTTCTATCCATCTGCTGGAAGTCCTCAGCAGCTACATCTGTTTTATCTGGTAAAACTTCCAGGCGTTTTAAGTAGGGAAAAGTGCTGTTGAGAAGCACACCATGATCTTTTATCCCCAGTTGCTTGCAGTTGATGGGGTCTCTAGTCTTGTTTTGCTGCGCAAGCTCCTCATCTATAGGGTGATTCAATAAATTTTGCTGGGGAAATGTAGCTAGCACTTCTGTAATATCTGCCGTAATTTTAAAAGACTGATTAGCTAATAGTACGACCTCGCCCAATTTTGTGAGTGCGCCATACAAATGGATGTCTGCCAAAATCAGCTGGGATTGACAATCCACGGGAATACAAATTGCAGAGCTAATTTTAATTGGTAAAGTGCTGTCTGGTAAAGGCTGCCAAACCTGGGTGAAAATATCTGAGCCTGTAGGCGATCGCAGCTCAATTAGTAATTCCAAAGCATAAAGACGTTCTGGAGCTTTTTCACCTTCCCAATTTATCTGGTCTTGTAGCTCCACTCGCCCCCGAATCACTGCTGTTTCTCCCCAAGGAGCAATGTATGTTTCTCGATCTAAGCTCAACGATAGCGGTAGCGATGGTTTTATAGATAAAGTATCCTCAACCCTATGATCATCTGACACAGTTTCAGTGCTGTTTAAACCTACAGCCATGAAATTTTCTACCCTCTGTTGGGCTGTTTCACCTTGCAATAAGGCTGGACTAACAGGCTGACTTATAACTGCGTTGTCCATTGCTATTGGAATTCCTAAATCACTTAGGCTGATAATACTGGTTGTAGTAGGGTGAAATGGTGGTAAATTTGATCCCCGATTTTCGTCCGTGGGGGATGGACTCCATACCCCAGTAGATTGTTGAAACAATACTTCTATATATATGGAGTATTGCCAGGATTTACCGAGCAAATCTGACATCAAATCCGCCGAGCATTGGAATTGCCAAGTTCCTGGTTTGAGGTAGGTAAAAGGAATTACCGAGATTAAACCTTGTGCATCAGTCCGCCGCGATTGCTTGTGAATTAACCGCTTTGAGGGTATCTGTTGAGTTGATGAGTGTGTTACCCGTATTTCTACCTCGGTATTACCCAGGTGAGAACGAGCCAAAACTCTGTAGATACCTTCCGAAATTTCTAAGTTTGGGAATTGGAGGTTATACCAAGAGCGATCGCCCTGTTTCTGTATGAGAAATTGCCAGTTTTCCATTATCAGTTATGACAAAACCGAAGAGCAGCCGAGTAAGATTGTGGATGATATTGCTTGCAAGTTTACCTCAGTAACTAGCAATTTCCTCACCTAATGTTAGCATTTGTCTACAAATACCCTAATATTGAGAATCTGCTTCACAAGAAAATCGCAAAAAAGGCACTTCCTCCACTTGGCTTTAGACAGTGGAGGAAGTGCCAACGGCGAATTGATTCGCCGTGATGATATAATCAAGGTGCGAGTAAGAATAACCATCTGCACGAAGAAGTATTTTGAGC
>NZ_JAQMUH010000075.1:0-21783 GCF_028331025.1 Anabaenopsis arnoldii
AGATGGGAGTTTCTAACCTTCGTCTCCTCTAGATGCTTAATCCTGACTGCAAACTATAAATCCAGTCCCCTCCCCTTGTAAGGGGAGGGTTAGGGTGGGGTCAAACCTTTGGCGACATCTGTCACCTATTCGGTTACATCCGCTAGTGAAGCATTTTCTAAATAAAGACCGAAATTTAAGTACCTCTGGTTATTATCAGCGGTTTGCCACACCGGCGCAGTTTGACCTTTGGCAATTTGGGTGAGTTCGGCTAAAACTTTTTCAGGGTCGCTTCCGGGTTTGACTGTAAATAATTGATTCTCACTATCACAGGTTCCACCGAATTTAGGGGCGCAGATCACTCCTGACCCCCTAATTCTACCGTGGGTCATGTATGTTAACTGACCTTGATTGTAAAATTTTTGGAATTTTTGACTTATTTCTTCACAGCGTTTTCTGGGTGTCCACCCGGTGTTGGGGAAGGAGTCAGATTCCCAAGCAATGATTCTCCGGTGTTGTTTTGCTTCAGGTATAAACGCCACGGTGGCGGGAACTGTCCGCAGTCCGCCGCTGCGGCTAGCAATTGAGCGACAAACAAAGCTGATTTGATTGGGTATATTTTGACTCGAAGCAGGGGTAGTACTGAGGGTAAATGTCAGTGCTGTTAAGGCTACAGCGCTAGTTAGTTTTGGTAGATGCATGGTTTTAAGTTTAAATAGATGGGGAGATTACTTAACCGTCCAGGTGGAAATACATAAACCTGTGACGTATGTATATTTTACATTGTTCCCAAGGTTTTTGGTTAAATTACCACTAATTAAGAAAATATCTCTGGGTTTTGGCAGTAATATGATTGTTGTTGAGGGTTGACGGTTGACTGTTGACGGTTGACTGTTGACTGCAGATCGCCCTGTGTAGGTGTTCTGATTGGATTTGACCCCACGCCCAACCTGACCAAGGGATGGGGTATATGGAATAGCGAACTGCTTGCAGCAGCGCTTCGCTATCGCATCTTGTCAAGATAATTAAATACATAATCTTCTAGTCAGATTTATCTGACTTTAGCTTTGAGACGGGGGTTTCTAACCCCTGGCTCCCCGTGTAGCATCAAACTGGGTTTTTAACCCCAGAGCGATCTGCTTGCAGCAGCGCTTCGCTATCGCCTTTAACACCGCTGCGCAGCGATCGCCATTGACACAAAACAAATATACTTATATACAACTTTTGCTAGTTTTGTATTAGATATTCCCTTAGTTCAACAAATCATGAGGTGGGATATGACGGTATTAAGAGAATCACCATGGTATCAGGAAATACTCAAAGAGGGATTACAGCAGGGGGAAAAACAGGGATTACAACAGGGATTACAACAGGGACGACTGGAAGGACGACTGGAAGGACGACTGGAAGGGGAAACCCAATTGGTTCTACGTCAGTTACAGCGTCGCTTAGGAACCTTGGATGATACAGTAAAACAGCAAATTCAAATGCTACCAGTAGAGCAACTAGAGAGTTTAGCAGAAGAGTTACTAGACCTTAGAGATATGCAACAGTTACAAACTTGGTTAGAACAGCTTTCTTGACGGTTGACTCTAGCAGGGCGATCGCCCGGCGTAGGTGTTCTGATTGGGTTTCCACCCCCACCCTGACAAAGGGATGGGGTATATGGAATAGCGATCGCCTCATCTGTTGTTAAACGCAAAGGGGCGCAAAGGTGGGCGCAAAGGTACGCAGAGGTTTGTTTGTGATTTGTGTTTGAGGGTGTTGTGGTTGGGTTACAATCAGTTGTAGTAAGTCTTAATCTGCTAATCTGTGTAAGTATGACCATGCACAATTCCGTTGAATTCCAAGATGCTTTTGATGTTATTGTGGTGGGTGCAGGTCACTCCGGTTGTGAAGCGGCTCTTGCTGCTGCTCGTCTCGGCTGTCGGACTTTGCTACTAACACTCAATTTAGATAAAATAGCTTGGCAACCTTGTAACCCGGCGGTGGGTGGCCCGGCTAAGTCTCAGTTGACCCATGAGGTGGATGCTTTGGGGGGGGAAATTGGCAAGGTTGCAGACCGCACCTATTTACAAAAGCGCGTCCTCAATTCTTCACGGGGTCCGGCGGTGTGGGCTTTACGCGCTCAAAGTGATAAGCGGGAATATGCGGCGGTGATGAAGGGTGTTGTGGAAAACCAAGAAAATCTGACTATCCGGGAGGGGATGGTTACGGATTTGGTTTTGGGTGCTAATGATGAGGTGATTGGGGTTGAAACTTATTTTGGTGTGGGGTTTCAATGTCAAGCGGTGATTTTGACAACTGGGACGTTTTTGGGTGGTAAAATCTGGGTAGGTAATAGGTCTATGGCCGCTGGACGAGCTGGCGAGTTTGCGGCTGAGGGTTTGACCCAAACTCTCAACCGCTTGGGTTTTGAAACCGGTAGGCTGAAAACGGGTACGCCCGCACGGGTAGATAAGCGATCAGTGGACTATACTAAGATGACTATCCAACCAGGAGATGAGGAGGTACGCTGGTTTAGTTTTGACCCCCAGGTGTGGGTGGAACGGGAACAAGTTCCCTGTTACATCACCCGGACTAATGCAGATACTCATCGTTTAATTCGGGAAAATTTACATCTATCACCGGTTTATGGTGGTTGGGTGGAAGCTAAGGGACCTCGCTACTGTCCCAGTATTGAAGATAAAATAGTCCGCTTTGCTGATAAGGAAAGCCACCAAATCTTTATTGAACCGGAAGGTCGGGACATCCCAGAATTATATATTCAAGGGTTTTCTACGGGGTTACCGGAAAATCTGCAGTTGCAAATGTTACGCACTCTGCCGGGGTTGGAAAATTGTACTATGTTGCGTCCGGCTTATGCTGTGGAGTATGACTATTTACCCGCTACTCAGTGTTATCCTACACTGATGACTAAGAAAATTAATGGTTTATTCTGCGCGGGACAAATTAACGGTACTACGGGTTATGAAGAGGCCGCAGCTCAAGGAATTGTAGCGGGTATTAATGCAGCACGGTTGGTTCAGGGTAAACAGATGATTGTTTTCCCCCGTGAACATAGTTACCTTGGTACTTTGCTTGATGATTTGTGTACTAAAGATTTACGGGAACCTTACCGGATGCTCACTAGTCGCTCTGAGTATCGGTTATTGTTGCGGTCCGATAATGCTGACCAACGTTTAACACCTTTAGGAAGGGAAATCGGTTTAATTGACGATCGCCGTTGGGAGTTGTTCACCAGTAAACAAACGCAGATTAGTCAAGAAAAAGACCGTTTATATAATACCAGAATTAAGGAACATGACCCCATCGGTCAGGCGATCGCCTCCGCATCCCAACAAGCTATTAAAGGTTCTATCACCCTAGCTGATTTACTCCGTCGTCCAGGATTTCATTACATTGACCTGGAACGTTACGGACTGGGAAACCCCACCCTCAACCAAGGGGAAAAAGAAGGCGCAGAGATTGACATCAAGTATTCTGGTTATCTGGCTAGACAACAACATCAAATTGAACAGATTACCCGTCAGGCTAACCGTCAGCTACCCGCGGACTTAGATTATAACACAATTGATACCCTTTCTAAAGAAGCGCGGGAAAAACTCACCCGTGTCAAACCCTTAACCATCGGTCAAGCTGCACGGACTGGGGGCGTAAATCCCGCAGATATTAACGCTTTGTTAATATATTTGGAGTTACGTAAAACTAAAACTCAGTCAGAGTTGACCGCTTCGGCTTAATTGCAGGTGATTCTAGTGCGATCGGTAATTAAACTAGCTTCTAAACCAGATAACTTGAGGGTAAATACTTGTAATAATACTAGGTGGGGTTGAGGAATGATAACCCCATCATGGCAGAGTTATAGGACTCTGTGATGGGTTTCAACGTCGTTTAATTCAACAGACTTTGATACAATGTTGGGCTTAAAGTTGACAACTACCAACGTGAGAAAAGAAATTCACCCCCCAAACCAGTTCTTTCTCCCCAAACCAACACTCGTAAACTGGAAGATGGCCTTCTACTGCTGTGAGGTCAAAAATAATATCAATGTAGTATAACCAACTTCCTCCTTTCCTCCATCCTATTTCTTCCCCGAAGGCTCTCCAAATATCATAATCCCATTGTTTCTTTCCTCCCAAACTTTGATAAATGCTTTCATAAATGCGTTTCTGTACAGAAAACCCAAAGCGTCCATGACTGTATTTCACCCATAATTGGTCTATCATACCCAAGTCTTCACAGGGAAAATTATCAATACTCTCATGGTTTAACCAACCTTCTTTTTCCCGTTTCGCCACCCCTAACATTAAGCGTCTAGTCTCATCATCTGCGTCTCTCCACCTTTTATGCAGAAGTAGGTCACGCAGATTCTTATAGTCCACCCCGATAGCTGACTTTAATGATCCATCTTCAAATATACTCAGGGCTTGTTTTACCTTGGCTTCTGTGCGAGACTGCAACAAGGAATAAGCAGCATTTTGTACTTGTGGCGACTGATCATTTAAAGCCTGAACTAATATATCTAAACCTGCTTCACTATAATTCAAAGCTTGTGCAAGTGCGGCAATTCTCACCAGGGGGTCAGGGTCACTATACCGGAATATCACCCCTTCAAGACCACCTAAAACTACTGCAAACTCAGGACTGGGACTGTGACCACCAAGGACAGCATCATATTCTCCGGGTTGATTGTTCATAGTGAATATTGGGACTTACATCTAGTCATAATTATGAATGTTCTTGGGGTAAAAAGAACAAGTGTGATTTTTATCTATGGTTGGGGAATTTTTTGATCTTTTCAGTCTCCGGCTGCGGGGAGGGTAAAATTTTATTTACAACTACTAATATCTACTGTATGCCATAATATCCTAATACATAGATAAACCAATGCTATGCTAGATACACTAGATTTAACAGTTTCCTTAGACAAAACCATCTACAAGTCAGAAATTGACAGGCTAATGTATCAACTGCGAGAACTGCAAAATGCCTGTTGGAATAAAAAGTTACCTGTAATTGTGGTATTGGAGGGTTGGGCTGCTTCTGGTAAGGGTAGACTAGTAAAGCAAATGGTTTCTTACATGGATCCACGGGGATTTCAGGTACATCCTATCTGGCCACCCACCCCAGAAGAACGTAAATATCCCTTCCTCTGGCGATTTTGGGAAAAAATACCCGCCCAAGGTAAAATTAGCTTTTTCTATCACAGTTGGTATACTCATGTTCTCGAAGAACGTCTGTTAGAGCGGGTCGGAATTAATCAAGTTCCCACAGTACCCACCCTGATGGCACAAATTAACGCCTTTGAGCGCCAAATGGTGGATGATGGGACTGCGATCGCTAAATTTTGGTTACATCTAAGCCGTAAAGAATTGAAAAGTCGTTTAAAAGAATATGCTAAAGATCAATTAACTGCTTGGCGAGTCCGCAAAGAAGACTGGAAGCAAGAAAAACACTATGACCGTTACACCAGCTATGCAGAAGAGATGCTAGTACAAACTAGTACAGGTTTTGCCCCTTGGACTCTGGTAGAAGCAGACTCCGAGCGCTGGGCGCAGGTGAAAGTACTTACCCAGCTAGCTGCAACCTTAACATCTGCATTGGATAGGCTAAAAATTCAGCTTCCCACCCCCACTTTACCACCACAAACCCAGTTAGAACCCACCGAGTTAGACTTACTCGCACAAGTCGATTTAAGCTTAAGTCTTCCCGAACCAGAATACCAAGAAAAATTACTCCAGGAGCAAGTAAAACTACGCAAGTTACAATTAAGCATCTATAAACATCAAATTCCTGTACTGGTAATATTTGAAGGTTGGGATGCAGCAGGTAAAGGCGGCGCAATTAAACGCCTCACAGATATTCTCGATCCGCGTAGTTACTTTGTTCATCCCTTCCCAGCGCCCACAGATGACGAGAAAGTTCATCATTACCTCTGGCGATTTTGGCGACGATTACCCACATCTGGGATAATTGGCATTTTTGACCGCTCTTGGTATGGTCGGGTATTAGTGGAGCGGGTAGAAGGTTTTGCTTCGGAAATCGAGTGGCGCAGAGCCTACCGCGAAATTAATGAGTTTGAGGCTCAGTTAACCACTGCTGGCTATGTTTTAGTTAAGTTATGGCTACACATTAGCCCAGAAGAACAACTTGAGCGCTTTACATCTCGTAAAAATGACCCTTTTAAGCAGTACAAACTTACCAATGAAGACTGGCGGAATCGGGAAAAGTGGAATGATTACTATGTAGCAGTAAATCAAGCCATTCACCGCACCAGCACCCCCAACGCTCCTTGGACAATTGTCGCTGCTAATGACAAATATTACGCCCGCGTCAAGGTAATTGAAACTGTAGTCCAAGCTATTGAGACAGAATTAAAGCGCCGTCACCACAGTAAAAGCTAACATCTAGCACCCTGATGATTTAGCCTATACCAGTATAAAAGCCATTACTACTTTTTACCTAAGATTTTATATTTTATATATGTTTGGTTAATCATCCATGATAGGATCCGGAAATCTACTTAAACAATTTAGATAAAACAATCAGTGAACCTGTGATACCTCAAATTTCTCCCCATACCCAATTATCACAAATGATTTCCGGTTATTGGGTATCTCAAGCTATCTACACCGCCGCTAAATTGGGGATTGCCGATCTCCTGAAACCAGGTTCTCAATCCTGTCAACAACTCGCGTCAAATACTGATAGTAATCCTGACTCATTGTACCGCATGATGAGAGCTTTAGCCAGTATCGGTATTTTCCAGGAAACAGAACCTGAACAATTTATCCTCACTCCCTTAGCAGAATATTTATGTAGTGATCATCCTCAATCACTTAAAGCTACAGCTGTGATGTTCGGGGAAGCACCTCATTATCAACCTTGGGGAAATTTCCTCTATAGTGTTAAAACCGGGAAACCAGCATTTGATCATGCTTTTGGTATGGGAGTATTTGATTACTTTAAATCCCATCCCCAAGATGCAGAGATATTTGAGCAGTGCATGAACTCTTTCTCTTTTGTGGAAGAAAAAGCCATATTAGATGTATATGATTTTTCCCAATTTAAAACCCTAGTTGACATAGGGGGAGGATATGGGGAAATGTTGGGAACATTTTTACAAAAATACCCCCATCTACAAGGTATTTTGTTTGATGAAGAATATGTTATTTCCCATGCTGAACCTACTTTGGTAAAACATGGTATTCTTGAACGTTGTCAAATGCTCAGTGGCGATTTTTTTACATCGGTTCCACAGGGAGGAGACGCGTATCTTTTAAAACACATTCTTCATGACTGGGATGATGAACGAGCATTAACAATTCTCCAAAACTGTAGAAATGCTATGGATGAGCATAGTAAAATCTTGGTTTTAGAAATGATTGTTGAACCTGGTAATATTCCAGGAGCAGCCAAAATGTTAGATTTAAATATGTTGGTGATGTGTCCTGGAGGAAAAGAAAGAACCCAAAGTGAATTTCACCAATTATTTGCTCAAGCGGGTTTGAAATTAACTCAGGTTATCCGCACTGCTGAGGATATTTGTGTGATTGAAGGGTGTAAATAAAGATTTAGTATTTAGATGGTCGCAGATTATTATATTTACCTTGACTGTCGGCGGCTTGTAGGAATAGATACAAGACATACCACCGACAGTATTTTATGTTCGTAAACCTGTATAAAATAAAATTCTACCTAATTAGGTCTAAAAGGCAGCCAGCACTCTTGACAATCTCCGAATAATGTAATAATAAGGTGGCAGAACATAAAAAAATCTATTAGCCCACCCCTGGCACGATCTCAGTCAATTTCCTCACAACAATTCACGCAATTAAAATAAACTATGCCCCACAATACTGAAGAAAAAGCAGCAACTCCAGCAACTGGCTACAAAGCACGTCTCAATTCTTGGGCGATCGCTCGTTTAGCTCCTGATACACAAAGGGAAATTGTGGCTCGCTTCCGCAGTCGTTCCGATGCAGAAGGTTATATGCAGCACTTGACCCAGACAACACCTAATGCTGCGTTTATGGTGGTTTTTGATTGTCAACGGGAAGCAGCTGTAATTTAATATCGCTGTGGGAATGAAATACAACAATTCCCAGCACTTAGCGCGATTCGGTCCCTTGATTGGGACTACCAGCAACACTATCCTCTCCTGGTGCTTCAGGTTCAGCTGTGGGTTTAGCCTCACTTTTAGCCGCAGTTCCGGTTTTGCGAATATCTGCTTGAATAGGGGTTTGGTACCCACCAGAAGCACTGGGAGTGGTTTCTTGATGATCAGATTTTTGTTTTTGTTCTTCGGACATAATTACATCCTGCTCATTTAACATAAGCAGATTCTAGGCAATTCACAACTAGTAATTGCTCTATCTAAAATGTGATGATGATTGATTTATTCCTCTATCGGAGGGTTGACCTTTATATCAGTTAACCGTTGTGAATGACTACATCTACCTACACGGTTTTGCTTCTAGCCCCAAATCTGCTAAAGCCCAGGATATCAGCGATCGCTTTGCAGAAATTGACATCAAGCTGAAAATCCCCGATTTGAATGCTGGGGATTTTTCCCAATTAACTATCACCCGTCAGATTACCCAAGTTGCAGCCCAATTCCCTGATGATTCTACCCCGGTAACTTTAATTGGTTCTAGTTTGGGCGGTCTGACCAGTGCTCATCTAGCACAGCAATATTCACAAGTGCAACACCTGGTTTTGTTAGCACCAGCTTTTGGGTTTTTATCCCATTGGTTACCTCAACTGGGGAATCCAGAAGTACAGCGCTGGGAACAAGAACAATATCTGATGATTCACCACTATGGGGAAGGGCGATCGCTCCCCTTGAGTTATAATTTTGTCATAGATGCAGCCCAGTACAAAGAAACAATATTACAGCGCCCTGTACCGACCCTGATCTTCCATGGTCAACAAGATGAGGTGATTCCCATCACGGCCAGTCGGGAATTTGCGCGATCGCGTCCTTGGGTAGAATTAATAGAACTAGACAGCGACCACGCCCTAGGTAATGTCATGGCAAAAATTTGGGCAGCAATCTACCAATTCTGCCAGTTCCCTTGAGGTGTAAAATATGAAGTCCTGACTAATTATTAATGACTAAAATTATGCTGAGTTTTATCCGGTCAGATTTAGCCCAATTCACCGCCTATAAACCTCACCCCAGCAGTGATACCGCCGCCGGAGTAGCCCCCCAGTTGGATCGGCTGGATACCAACGAAAGCCCCTATGATTTACCCCCCCAGTTAAAACAAAAGCTGGCTTTGACCTATGAGCAAGTAATTGAAACAAATCGTTATCCTGACGGTGGACATGAGAACCTCAAACAGGCGATCGCACAATACGTTAATGAATCTGCTTCCCTGTCCCCATCTATATTTACTGCTGCTAATATTTCTCTAGGTAACGGTTCCGACGAACTAATTCGCTCATTATTAATCGCCACCTGTCTGGGGGGCGAAGGCTCAATTTTAGTCGCTCATCCCACTTTCTCCATGTATGGAATTTTAGCCAAAACTTTAGGCATTCCCGTGGTGACAGTAGACAGAAACCCCGATAATTTTGAAATTGACTTAAAAGCTGCCCAATCTGCCCTAGAAGCAACTCAAACTCCCCCCATTCGCGTGGTTTTTGTGGTACATCCCAATTCTCCCACCGGTAACTGTTTGACTGGGGCAGAGTTGTCATGGTTAAGAAGTTTAGATGAGCAGATTCTGGTAGTCATTGATGAAGCTTATTTTGAATTTAGCCAAACTACCCTAGTTAGTGAATTACCACAACATCCTAACTGGGTAATTTTACGTACTTTTTCCAAAGCCTTTCGGTTAGCAGCCCTGCGTGTGGGTTATTGTGTGGGTCATCCACAGGCGATCGCTATCTTAGAAAAAGTCCGCTTACCCTATAATCTTCCTAGCTTCTCAATTGCTGGCGCATTAGCTGCAATGGAAAATAAACAACTTTTGCTAGAGTCAATTTCCCCAACTTTGCATGAACGAGACAAACTTATAGAAGTTTTATCTCAACATCCCAGATTACAAATAATCAAAAGTGCAGCTAACTTTATCTTCCTCCGTCTTCAAGGAAATAACCCTGAAAATCAAAACCTGACTTTAACAACTCTTCACCAAAAACTCAAAACTTCCGGTACCCTTGTCCGCGAAATTAACGGAGGACTGCGCATTACTATCGGCTCACCCGCAGAAAACACCCGTACCTTAGAGAGAATACAAGCTGCTTTGGCAATTCTACATTAAAGCCTCATCCAACTCGTTGCCGAAACGGCGTACTATTCCTACCGTTCTTGGCAACACCCCTACTAAAAGCGCAAAGACAATATCAGGCATTTCCGCCACAATTGATGGTGAAAAATATTGTTCAAATTGATCGATAATTTTCCGAACTCGCTGCTCTGGACGCGGGGTCTCTGTAATTTGCTTGATTAACCTAGTCCATTGTCGCCTAATTAAATAAGCCTTCTGACGCTCCTCATAAGATTCAGGAGTTACTAAGGACAAATTACCTACGAGTAATACCATTTCACAATCATGATCATAATTTCCCCCAACAGCCGCACCCGGGCCCGCAAATTCTGCATGATAGCCTTTAAACAGTATTAAACCATTACGCCTACGACTATTAACAACAAAAATCTTCTCACTGTGCAGCAGTGTCAGGATATCCGCTCCATATGACTCCTTAGCTCCATCTGTCATCACAGGATGGTCTAAGAGAATAGTATTAGGGTAGTAACTTGATACCATAGCAGCTTGATAGCGTCGGTGACTCTCGCTATCCATTTTTCTCGAACTTGCAGATAATTTGGTAGTATTATGCACTTCCACCCCTAACTTGGGTAAAATCAAATCAGATTTTTAATAGTTGAGGAAAAATTTTTCATCAAAAAAGTTTCCTGGTTCATGTAAGTAGAACTCAACGGGTAATTTGATTATTAGATAGTTAATGATATTCTATGAGATTTACTCGCATTTGTCGCGTCAACCAAGCTATTTTTATTAAAGTTTTGGTAAAGGTAAATTACTAAATACAAAGTTATTATAATCTTTGAAAATGTCTGTTAAGTCTGATTGTAAGACTTTTCCATCACAATCTATCTTTGATATTTACTAACCACCTATTTACCTATGCCATCAAATTTAGATGACATATAATTATGCCTTGTTGGCAGTTTTGACCCTTAAATGTAAATACTAATCAGACTAAAGTTGCTTACCTAAATTTTATGCAATTACCCAGAGATTAGTTGAGCAAATGAGTATTATTTTATTCTTGGCGAAATAGCTTCAATATTAACCATATCACCAATTCAGTATTAAATAAAAGCTAATACCAGAGATTACATTTCTCAATTTACTAGTATTATAGCCTTTTTCAGGCTAATGAAGTACACACCTATTCCCTATTCCCTATTCCGTTGTTCCCTCAAACTAAAAAAAAATGTACCTCACGAGCATGGTAAATGCTATATATACTACTCAATATGTAAATTGATTCGGATAGTTTAATCAACATTCAATCCTCAGATGTTTGTGTAAAAGTATTTGCCGGGAACGCCTGATGGGAAATCTATTCCAATTAGATTCTGATTTATGCAGCTTATATCCCAGTTTGAAATAAAGTTGCTGTGCTTGATGGTTATTTTCCAAGACATGGAGGTATAAGTCATCAAATCCCCACTCGTGAGCGAATTTTTCACACTTAATCAGAAGTCCTGAAGCAATACCATGTCTACGATATTTGGGGTGAACCGCTAAATTTGACAGATAAGGAAAACTTCTACCTGTCCTTACCCAAGAATCACTCAAACGCACACCCAATTCCACAGTCCCTACTAAGTGATGACAGGCGGTATTAGTAGTCTCAATAGCAACCAAACAAACATGATGGGGTGCAGGAGATGATAAGCGATGTTTGAGGTCTTCGTAAATACCCAAACGTACCAGGGGAAAAGCCCATCCCCAGAAACCATCATGTCCGTGAAAGCTTTCGGCAATGATGTGAGCAATACTAGTCAAATCATCAGCTGTGGCCACACGGATTTGGAACTGCCAGGAAGCTTGTTCCGCAGGAGATATGACCGGCTCTTGGTGGTAAGGATCAAAAAACCAGGATGTCAAGGCAAGTTTAGTATGGATTTAATTAAACGAAATATTCTCGAATATAGTGACATACTCCTACACTGACCTAGTGGACACTGTAGGCTTCTGGCTAAAATACTCGGCAAGCTGTGTTAGATTTCAATACTAACCTCAATAAGTGATTTAGCATTGAAATTGTAACTTAATATCGCTTATTTAAATAAAAAGCCATACAACATGATGTTGTACGGCTTGTGGTGTAGTGTGAGGAGCTTAACTAAGTACCATCATAAAGTAATGCCAAAGTGGCAGAACACTCGTAACAATTTTGGTAACGGGATTTTTTGATCATGGGACTGAGCCAGGTCTCAAACAAAATTATATTTTTTGTTTTGTAGTCAGGGTTTCTGGTGAAGATGCATAAACTACCTAACTTGTTGAGTGCGATCGCATTATGCAGCAAAACCGGCATTTTTTAGCGCTCTGCTTGCAGCAGCCCTTGGCTATAGCCAAGGAAAAAATGAATAAAGTCTAGCTTTAAAAGATAAAATGGTAATGCAGATATGCATCTGGGCGATGTTTGCCGATTATAGCAACAAGCAGGGCGTTTAGGAGATAACAAACTGCCAAAATCATTTGAATTTTGCTATACCTGCCATTACTTATTTGTGAGCTTGCCAAGTGTAGAAGTTAGGTGATAAAAGTACAGCAAATCTTCTCAAGGAGGTAGTGCTTTGGGTAGAGGGAATGGGGACAATAAGAAATTAGGATTTGGTAATTACATAGCATGGGTAATTAAAAAAAACATAAAAGTATCAATTAAACGTTTGGCAATCAATTTTTAATTACACAATTAAGGTAAAAATTCTCTCCACACAGACATTACGGCAATTATCCTGATAGAAAATAATAGTAGTAATCAATACATTTTTTATGATTACCATACCTTAAATCTTTAACTTGGGTGGTGTCACCCCTCCATGGTCACACCATCAATTGGTGTAATCTCTTGAGTATAATCTCTTTTAGGAAAAGATCATCTATGGCGAATTCAAGAATACAATAGACTTGAGAACTACAAAAAAATTGTTCAACATCCCAAGTTGTATATCATTTAGGCTATAGCAAGTACAGACTTTTTTTATCCAAGCATTTCCCTATTCAATTATCTGATTTATAGCCGGTTCAACTCCATAACCTCTACTGACAAACAAGTTTCCCAATATTTCCTTGGTTGGTGATAGTGGTTGCGAATCCCAATCAGAAGAGACTTGTGAATATTGCCCCAGCAGTAAATTAGTCATCCCCTGTTTTGAGGTGAACAGAGGCAATTAGTAAGACCTATAAACGAAATGGTGATCTTTGTGGAAGTCTCACTGCCAAAGATACAGAAAGTAAATCAGCTACCAGAAGTAATGCCCAGCCAAACTGACAATCACTTAAAAAAATGGTCGGACTTACAAACAGCTGAAGTCATGGAAGGGAATAAAGAAGTTCGGCAAACCCTAGAACAACTCCAAGTAGTTGTACAAGGGCTGCGTCAACAAAATCAAGAAATGGCAATTGCTCTTGAAATCACCGAATTAGAACGTCAACGTTATCAAGATTTATTTGACTTCGCTCCCCACCCATATTTAGTCACCGATGTCACAGGTGTGATTCAAGAAGCTAACCATGCAGCCGCCACCTTGCTGTCTGTGGAACAAAATTATTTAATGGGCAAACCATTAGTTTTGTTTATTGCTGAACAAGAACCAGAGAAACTGATCACAGAACTACAGACCTTGCAACAGCGAAAAGACTGGGAAATTTGCCTTCAGCCACAGGGTGGTCTATCTTTTCCGGCTACTGTTAGATATAGTGCAATGTATGACGGACAGGGTAATCCTGTCGGTTGGCGCTGGTTGCTTTTTGACATTAGCGATCGCAAACAAGCAGAAGCGGCATTATATGAGGAAAGCAAAGACTTAGAACATCTGGTAGTGGAACGCACTAACCAACTTCTCGTATTTAACCAGCTTTTACAACAGGAAATTACTCAACGTCAACGCGCCGAAGAGTCATTGCGGCAAAGCGAGAAACTGTATCGCCAGCTGGTGGAAACTCAAACCGACCTGATTATCCGTATAGATTTACAGGGAAGGGTCAGCTTTGCTAACAAAGTAGCTTACCAAGCATTGGGTAAGCAGTTGCAGGAATTACTTGGTCAATCGGTATGTGAGTTTTTCCATCCCGACGACTTCCCTCAAATCAGAGAAAATATCAGCAGTTTGATATCTTCACCCCATGGCTCAATCACCAGTGAGTGTCGTCTGTTGACAGTGAATGGTATGCACTGGCTGCAATGGAATATTGTCGCCATTCGCAATGAAGGGGGAGAGGTCTTGGAATTGCAGGGGGTTGGCAGAGATATTACAGGGCGCAAACAAGCCGAAGAGAAAATTAGGGAGCAGGCAGCCTTACTTGATATTGCCACGGATGCAATTTTAGTCATAGATTTGCACCGTAAAGTATTATTCTGGAATCAAGGTGCAGAACATATATATGGTTGGGACGCACAAGAGGTTTTAGGTAAAGACCTCCAGGATCGGTTTAACAACAAAAATTCCCTGGCACTGGAAACATCACTCACGGCTGTGATTGCATCTGGTTCATGGCAGGGGGAAATGACTAAATCGACGAAATCAGGGCAACAAATTGTCGTAGCTAGCCGCTGGACGCTGATGTATGATGCAGCAGGACAACCGAAATCTATTCTTTGTGTTGACACTGACATCACAGAAAAGAAACAACTCGAAGAGCAGTTTTTCCGCGCTCAACGTTTGGAAAGCCTTGGTACTTTAGCCAGTGGAATTGCTCACGACCTGAATAACATTTTAACGCCAATTTTGGCAGCATCACAACTGCTACAGGTCAGATGCTCTCAAGACAAGGAGCATTACCAACAGCTACTACCTATTATTGAAAGCAACAGCAAACGCGGTGCTGCCTTAGTCAAACAAGTCTTGTCATTTGCGCGAGGATTTAAGGGAGAGCGCACGATAGTTCAACTCAAGCATCTGATTTCGGAAATTAGCTACATAGCCAAACAAACATTTCCCAAATCTATTGAATTTGCCGTCACCATACCAGAAGATCTGTGGGCTGTCTGCGGAGACGCCACTCAACTCCATCAGGTGCTAATGAATCTCGTGGTTAATGCCCGTGATGCTATGCCAGCAGGTGGTACCCTCACCATCTCTACAAAAAATATGTTTATTGATCAAGCCTATGCCCAAATGAATCTTGATGCCAAAGTAGGCAATTATGTGGTAGTTACGGTTGCCGATACGGGAATGGGGATAGCACCGGAAATTTTAGAGAGAATTTTTGATCCATTTTTCACCACCAAAGATATCGGCAAAGGTACAGGTTTGGGGCTTTCAACAGTCCTGGGAATTATCAAAAACCACCGTGGGTTTATCAATGTATGTAGCAAGGTTGCTCAAGGCAGTGAATTTCATCTGTTTTTGCCGGCGGTGGAAGTAGCCCAATCTCTTGATCTAAATAATTTAGATATATTTCCCGGTCAGGGAGAACTAATTTTATTTGTGGATGATGAGGCACAAATTCGGGAGATTGCTAAAATTGTTCTGGAGAAATACAATTATAGAACTCTCACCGCTAGTAATGGCATTGAGGCGATCGCACTTTATGCTCAGTACACACAGGACATCAGCGCCGTTTTAATGGATATCATGATGCCAGAAATGGATGGAAATACGGCCATCCGCACTTTGCGAAAAATTAACCCACGGGTAAAAATTATTGCTTGTAGCGGACTTGACACCACAGTCCCCTTGGCACATCCAGCTCATACTGATGTGGATTTAGTTGTTTCTAAGCCCTACACAGCCAAAGATTTATTAAATAGCCTCCACCATCTACTCCATAAAAGCTAGCTGAAAATCAACTTTTGTGGCTGATATCAACTACTTGTTCGACTTTTTATCTTGAGAAATTGAGATTGTATATTTATACTGATTTTGGGATATGTCACCTACGTATAGGGAGTATTCTCCTGCCTGCCAATAACCAGTAATTTCTGGCTTAGTTTCTGAGTAATTATCTGGCATCACACAAAAACGGCCGCCAGGTCCGTCAATCAGTATTGTTGGCTGTCCAGGACTGTCAACGGTTACCCGTAAGTAAGGAAGTGGTTCTGTTAACTGGAGAATTTGATTGGGCTTTTGAGCAATGTTGCCGCAATTAGTGCTAATTACTCCCCCAGAAATGCCATTTAAAATCAGCGGTACTGACCCGATATTGGTTTGAATTTGCAACCGTGGTACTTCACCCCGAGCCTGAGTCAAGGACAAACTCGTGACCAAAGCTACCAAAACAACTATCAATAGCCTCAAATTATTCATAATGATTAATCCTCCCGACTATTTCTGATTTGACATATTGATCATCTCACCGCTAAAACTGCACTGGTAGCGAGAGTTTCTTACCACATGAGGGTTTGCTGGGTTTTAAGTCATCAGGTAGCAACAATCAACACCTACCCTAAGTGACGCTGTGAGTCCGTCTATGTTCCTGTTTGATTTGATCATTTCCAGGATTTGCTAAGTTTGATGTGAAACTAGTGACTAGATTGCAGCTGAGAACTCCAGATGAATCACCAACCTGAAGAAGACTTGCAGCGTCGCCTCGAAAATCTAGAGGCACAAATCAATTCTACATCTGTAGATATTGGACAGCGAGCAAAAAATACAGAAACATTCCCGCCAGCATTTGTTAACTGGAAATCTCGTTTAGCAAAATTACAGCTTTGGTTTAAGAATTTGAACGGGATAACCAAGGTAATAGTTGGGGGTCTGGCGGTGCTATTGGGATTGGCAATACTACAAGCATTGCTCAGACTAGTTGCATCAGTGATCAGTGTGGCACTATTGGGTTTCTTGGTGTATCTTGGATACAAATTTTTTGTATCTGGTAACTCCCAAAAATAGCAATAGTCTCATTCAACTGCCCCGATCCATATTTTCAACATAAATTCAAAGGAATTACGCAATGGTGACCCCAATTGTGAGGAAAAATACTAGTCAATCTAAAGAGTCAAACCAATTTGAAAAACCCCATTTCTTGCCATTCACAGCCAGGCGTTTGGCTGCATGGGCTACGGAAATCACTCTGGTACTTACGAGTGGACTAGTTCCCTTTGGGCTGGGTGTCTATGCCAATTCTAGAAATGACTTTAACCGAGTACCACTCCACCCAGTATTGGTAGTCACTCAAAGAGCGATCGCTCGACCTTTGGCTCTACCTGTGAGCTATGGTATTCCCAATGTCGCCGCCCCCAGTAATTTTTTGTGGATCATAGCCTTATTATCTCCTATAACCCTTTCATGGTGGCAATTATATTTACTGGGAAAAACAGGTAGTACTATTCCCAAGCGCAAATTTGGTGTGCGTGTTGTCAACGAGGTAGGTAAACCGGTGGGTTTAGCAACAGCTGTGGCGCGCGAAGGAGTTGGTCGGTGGACCATACCTGTTTCTATTGCCTATATTCTGTGGCGTTACAGTTTTGCCTTTCCCAATTTAGGACTGTTCACATTTTTGGCTGTCTTGATGGTGCTCGGTGAAGGGATGGCTTTACCATCACGTCGAGGTCGTCGGGCATTTCATGACTGGTTAGCAGGGACATATACAATAGATACTACAGATACTACTCATCCTTTGCACTCTTGGGAGCAAGGGGAGCAACCCCAGGTAGCCCAATCAGAACAGGAACTAGCTCCTGTATCCATGTCAACCCTCACTGGGGAAACTACAAATATCGCTACCCTCTGGCGAAGGATGCGACAAAACCCCAACCTGATTTTATTTGGCGCAGCCCTGGGCAGTATGATAGCGGTGCTAGGAATTTTAGTCTCTACCCAAGTTTATCTCCAAAGCCAACAAAATTGGCGCGAGACTCAGCAAATCAATAGCGAAAAGTTCCTGGCAATTGTACAAAAATTGGGTCCTGATTCTGGTGCGACCACGGAAGATCGCCAAAGTCTAATTCTAGCAATGGGTAGCCTTAATAACCACCAGGCGAGGCAATTTCTCACAGATATGCTGGTTGAAGAAACCAACCCCATCCTCCTAAATAAAATTCAAGAAGCTTTAGTCAGTGTTGGACTCCAGGCTATCCCGGAATTAAAAAACAAAAATCAGTTTTTAGCAGCTGAATTAAAGTCTATGGGTAGCATATCCCCAGGGTGGGAATTGCGACAACAGCAGTTACATATTAACCAGGAGACAATCAACAAAATTCTCAGGGTCAATAGCGCTAAAACCGCAAATGTTGATCTCAGCAAGGCCGAATTGGGTTCAAGGGGTGCTAGGGAAAGTTCATTTTTCCAGTTAGTCTTAGATCAGGTTGATTTGTCGGGAATCAATTGGAAGTCTGCAAATCTGAACCAAGCCAGTTTTAAAGGTAGTATCTTTAGGGGACGGGGTGAGGATGGACACTGGGACACTTACGACGATGCGATCGCGAATTTAAGCCTGGCTCAAATGAAACAAGCTAATTTCACCGATGCTAATCTCAGTCGGGTGATTATGAATCGGAGTGATTTAAGCGGTGCTATTCTCAACAAGGCTAATTTATCTCATGCACGTTTAATAGGTGCTGATCTTAGTAGCACCCAGCTAGTAGGAGCGAATTTGCAGGGTGCATTACTAGAGAAAGCCAGCTTAACTGGTGCTGACATCGGTGATGCCAAATTTCACGGAGCTAATTTATATGGAGCTCGTTTAAGTCGGGTGATTGCCATGGGTACTAATTTATCCCATGCTAACCTAACTAATACTGATTGGCGAGGAGCAGATTTATCGGGAGCCTATTTAGATAACGCTAATCTCAGTAATGCTAACCTCAGCGCCACTCGCCTTACTGGTGCGGTATTACGCAAAGCTAGGTTAGAAAATGCTAACTTGCAAAATGCTGACCTGAGTTTTGTGGATTTACGGGGAGCAAATGTCACCGGTGCTGATTTTCTAGGAACAGTTCTGGCTCCGGTCAAACAAAATCCCACAGATACATTTGTCCAAACGCCAGATTTAGGCTCAATTTCTGCTGTGGTCAAAGGTGTTGATTTCTCTCAAGCCAAAAATTTAGATCGTGACCAAATAGCTTACATTTGTGGCCAAGGCGGTTTCCATTCCAGTTGTCCGTAGGATTTCGGTAACCATACCCGCCTCTACAATTAAACTCTTGGCGGTATCTCCGCCGGATGTGGCTGTTTCCACAAGGGCTAACTTTGGGGATACACACTTCCCGGCAATAGTATCACTTTACTGTAAGGTTAATATGCCGCTCAACTGAGGCGACATCGATTGTCACAGGTTGATTACCCCCACCTGGTATAATTAATGTAACACTAAATGAATCAGGGGTAAACACCTCATAGGGCTTTAATCCCTAGACCCTGTCTCCAGGGTTTTCAGTCTGTCTTCTTGATTATTATCTATTTGCTGATTATGCCATCAATCAATTCTTCTCATCCCACGGATTTACTTCGTTACCGTCCTCGTCGTCTGCGCCGGACTGAATCTTTACGACGAATGGTCAGGGAAACTACTCTGAGTGTTAATGACTTAATCTACCCCATGTTTGTCACCGAGGGAGAAGGGCAAAAAGTAGAAATTGCTTCTATGCCTGATTGTTATCGCTATTCCTTAGATTTATTGTTAAAAGAAGTACAGCAAGTTTATGATTTGGGAATCAATGCCATCGCTCTGTTTCCCGTAATTCCCGAAGAAAAAAAAGATAATCTTGGTACTGAAAGCTATAATTCAAATGGACTAGTACAGAGAACTGTCAAAGCTATCAAACAAGCAGTTCCAGACATTATTATCATGACTGATGTGGCCTTAGACCCCTTCACTAGTCATGGCCATGATGGTTTAATTGATGAAGAGGGTAACATCTTGAATGACCCCACTGTGGAAGTCTTGGTAAAAATGGCAGTTTCCCAAGCAGCAGCCGGGGCCAGTTTTGTCGCACCTTCCGATATGATGGATGGTAGAGTCGGCGCGATTCGTCAGGCTTTAGATGCAGCAGGTTACATTGATGTGGGCATTTTGGCATACTCAGCTAAGTATGCTTCTGCCTATTATGGACCTTTCCGGGATGCTTTAGATTCTGCACCGAAATTTGGTGATAAAAAAACTTATCAAATGGACCCAGCTAACACCAGGGAAGCTTTGAAGGAAATAGAATTAGACATCGCCGAGGGAGCAGATATGGTCATGGTGAAACCAGCCCTAGCTTATCTGGATATCATCCATCAAGTCCGCAACGCCACACATCTACCTGTAGCAGCATATAACGTCAGTGGTGAATACGCCATGATTAAAGCGGCGGCGCGTATGGGTTGGATTGATGAGAAAAAAATCATTTTGGAAACTTTAACCAGCATGAAACGAGCCGGTGCTGATTTAATCTTGACTTATTTTGCCAAAGAAGTAGCCTTAATGTTGTCTTAACTACCTCCTACAACTTCTTGGTGTCTCTGTGTCTTTGTGGTTCGTTTAAATAATGAGAGTTTTGATTCTTGGTGGAACCGGAGAAGCAGCACAATTGGCGGCGAAAGTTGCCAATATCCAGGGAATTGAGGCTATCACATCTCTAGCTGGTCGCACCCGTCAACCCTCATTACCATTGGGGGATTTGCGCATTGGGGGTTTTGGTGGTGTGACTGGACTAGTTAATTATCTGCATCAGATGAAAATTGATGTATTGATTGATGCTACTCATCCCTTTGCGACTCAAATTGCCTCAAATGCCTCTGAAGCAGCCATTGCAGTCAATATACCCCGTTTAAAGTTAATCCGCCCACCTTGGCAACAAGTTAATGGCGATCGCTGGATTGAAGTTGATAGTATAAAAGCTGCGGCTACAGTAGTAGAAAATCAATCAAAACGGGTTTTTTTAAGCATTGGGAGGCAAGAAATCGGAGCTTTTGCCCATTTGCAGCTTTGGTTTCTCATGCGGATGATTGACCCTCCAGAAGCCAATGCTTTAGTACCTCCGGGAAAACTGTTGTGCGATCGCGGACCTTTTCACCTGCATAATGAAAGAGAAATGCTAATTCACCATCAAATTGATACCATTGTCAGTAAAAATAGTGGTGGTGAGGCCACTTATGCCAAACTTGTCGCAGCAAGGGAGTTAAACCTCCCTGTGATAATGGTCAAGCGTCCCCCTCCACCCCCAGGGGAGCAAGTTACAGATATAGAGCAAGCTTTGTTGTGGCTATATTCTTTATTGGGAAAACGCCCACATTCCCAATAAAAAACGCCCCTCATTTCTGAGAGGCGTTTATGATTCAGCTAAACTTTATGATTAGCCGTTGATTGCAGGAGCAGTCAAAGCAACAGGAGCAACTTCACCAGCAGCCAAGTCTAAGGGGAAGTTGTGAGCGTTACGCTCGTGCATTACTTCCATACCCAGGTTAGCGCGGTTGATCACATCAGCCCAGGTAGCGATAACGCGACCTTGAGAATCAATTACTGATTGGTTGAAGTTGAAACCGTTCAAGTTGAACGCCATGGTGCTTACACCCAAAGCAGTGAACCAGATACCGATTACAGGCCAAGCAGCTAAGAAGAAGTGTAGTGAACGGCTGTTGTTGAAGGAAGCGTATTGGAAGAT
>NZ_JAQMUH010000076.1:0-8068 GCF_028331025.1 Anabaenopsis arnoldii
AAGTCTGTATTCTTAGTAAGAAAAATAGCCCATTAAAAGACCATTGTCCGGATAAAATCTTCCTTGTCCACTTTCCTTCCTTGTCTTCGGTGGTCTTGCCTTCACAGATCATATTAAAAACCTACCCTTGTAAGGAGAGGGTGGGGTCAAACAATAGTTGATACACTAATCACGACTTGACAAACATCATTTTAGAGATTTTACGTGATTTTTCCTAGTGGGTCGCCCGGGATTCGAACCCGGAACTAATCGGTTAAAAGCCGAGTACTCTACCGTTGAGTTAGCGACCCTTTTGTTTTGCAACTTTGTCATCATAACATGGGCTTCTGGGATTAGCAAGTATTTTTATAAAAGATTTGCTGTTAATCTCACAGATGCGGTGCTGCTAGCTTTTGGAGCTAATACCGTCAGATTTTCGCCGGTATTCAGGGCATTACGGGGGGCTGTCCAAGGTTCTAGACAGTAAAAGTCTTTGCCTTTGATGGTCCAAAACACCAGACGAGAATAAATGCGATCGTAATCTAAAGTTAACTTGAGTTGACGATTGGGGTCTATGACTGTGGCAGATTGGCTAGTCAAACCCCCAAAACCGACATCAATTTCTTCACGGGTAAAATCAAAACTACCATCAAACGGGTGAATTTCTTTAGTAGATTGGTCTTGATATTCTTGGGAGGGGATGTGAAACTGTAGCTGATGCTTATCACCACTGGTCAAAAAGTAGGGATGGAAACCCGCAGAAAAGGGCATGGGTGTAGATGACAAATTTTGATACTGCTGTTTAATTTCTAGAGTATTGCCTTTTAACTCGTAAGTAAAAATGAGTTGAAAGTCAAAAGGATAAACTGCTTTAGTTTGGTCATTGCTCTGGAGTAGGAGAGTCAGGCTAGCTTTATCTTGAGTTTCCTGGTGAGTCACTTCCCAAGGTAAATCACGAGCAAAACCATGTTGTTTGAGAGTGTACCTTTGCCCGTTATAGGTGTAAATGTTATCTGGTAAATTTCCGCAGATAGGGAACAGAATCGGATTTCCACCTCTGACACTCAATTGGGGATGGGTAAAGCGTTCACTATCCAGATAGAAAATTTCTTGGTTGCGGACACGCCACCGGGTGATAATCCCGCCTCTTTCCGGTACGACTTCTATTTGAGAGCCTGCGGTTTCATCGGTGAGGATGTAAGTCTTGTATTGTTGCTGTTCAACAGTGATAGTAAACACAAGTTTTAGTCCTTAATAGTAGAGCGGATCATCTTTGTGTTTAGGTCTTGGTGATGAAAGTGAATTGTACTCACCACCAAGACACTAAGACACCCAGGTAAATGAAATCTACTCGTCTTCTGCGAACACGAAGCGATATAACTCCCTGGGGTCGGGTTCGGGGCTACTTTCAGCGAACTTGACGGCATCGTCGATGAGTGCTTGAATTTTGCCATCAATGGCCTTGAGTTCGGCCTCGTCGGCTAAGTTTTGCTCAGTCAGATAAGCGGCAAACTTTTTAATGGGGTCACGGGAAAACCAGAATTCCTTCTCGGCTTTGCTGCGCATTTCATCTGGGTCTGCTAAGGAATGACCCCGGAAACGGTAGGTAAGGGCTTCAATTAATGTGGGACCTTCACCAGCACGGGCGCGGGCTACAGCTTCTTGAGCCACGGCGCGCACTGCTAGCACGTCCATACCGTCTACTTCCACCCCAACCATGTTAAATACACTGGCTTTTTTGTAAATTTCTGGCTGGGAGGTAGCTCGTTCGTGAGACATCCCAATAGCCCATTTATTATTTTCCACTACGAAAATTATCGGTAGTTTCCACAGGGCTGCCATATTTAAGGTCTCGAAAAACTGACCGTTGTTAGCTGCACCATCGCCAAAAAAGCAAGCTGTGACTTGGTCGGCGTTTTGGTCTCCTAAAACTTCGCGGCGGTATTTAGTTTGAAAAGCTGCTCCTGCTGCTACAGGAATTCCTTCGGCTACAAAGGCATAACCACCTAGTAGTCCATGCTCGGCAGAAAACATATGCATGGAACCACCACGCCCTTTGCTGCACCCTGTGGCTTTACCAAATAACTCTGCCATCACTTCTCGAGCTGGTACACCAGCACTCAGAGCATGAACGTGGTCGCGATAGGTGCTGGAAACAAAATCTTCACCGGGTCGCATGGATTGGATAACACCTGTAGAAACGGCTTCTTGACCGTTGTATAGGTGGACAAAACCAAACATTTTACCTCTATAGTACATCTCGGCGCATTTGTCTTCAAATGAGCGCCCTAGTACCATATCTTCATACAAGCGTAACCCTTCTGCTTTGGTGATTTTGGTAGTAGCGGTGTCAAATGTAGGTAAGGTGCGTTCTTGAACCATTATTTTTTTAGTATTCCTATAGTAAAACTGAAATTTACCATCTCAAATAAGTTGGTTTCAGACAATATCTGTTTTTGATCAGCTAGTATGTGCTAAAGTCAACGACCAAAATTTAGGCACCAAACAGGTTTATAGGCAATAGAGGAGAAACAATGAGTGAATTTTTGATTTTTCTACCCACCCTCTGGGAGGAGTTGACCTCTGATCTACTCCTGTTTATAGGCTATCAATCAGGATAGCTCGGTTTCTGCATATCCATGAACAATTTAAAGAAAATCATGGGGCAATTTTCTGTATGGAGCTATATTTTGGGAAATTCCATTTATTTATGTTATAATGCTGTTCATTTAATTTAATTGATACCTACCCTTTTTGAGGATACTTTCTCTAACTGCATAGCTGGGTAAGTGCTGAGGATGTTTAGCATCTATGAGTTACTACCGGCAGAAATACTAACAATTACAACAAGGTATTGGCGGTTTCTAGGCAACTGCAAATTTTTACCAGTAAAATTCAAAAGAACTAATGTTATATTATACACTTATAATGTAAATCCTTCACGGTATTATTCAGTGTAGGATTATGGCACGGTTTTACATACCTGGAATGCTCTAGGTAAATTATGTTGATCACGGTGCAGGGGAAGTAGACTGTGCGAATTCCGCTAGATTACTACCGAATTTTGGGATTACCGTTAGCGGCAAGTGATGAACAGTTGCGCCAGTCGTACAGCGATCGCATTGTCCAATTGCCACGACGGGAGTATTCTCCGGCAGCAATTTCTGCTCGCAAACAACTTATAAAAGAAGCTTACGTGGTTTTATCCAATCCTAAAGAACGTAGCAGTTATGATCAGCTTTATCTTGCCCATGCCTATGGATCTGACGGCAATGGTAATGCTACTGTTGCCGTGGGAACCCACACAACCAGTAAGAAGACTGATACTGATATCCAGAGCCTGGGAATCGAGATTTCCGAAAAAGAATTAGTTGGTGCTTTATTGATTCTGCAGGAACTCGGGGAATATGAACTGGTGCTGAAGTTGGGTAATAATTACCTTACCAACAATAGCAAGGTAATATCTGCCAAACTGGCAAATAATCTCGAAAGTGAAGATTTTCTTGCTAGTTCTGACTACCCGGATGTTGTTCTGACTGTTGCTTTGGCTTGTTTGGAACTGGGGCGAGAGCAATGGCAGCAAGGTCACTATGAAAGTGCGGCTGTTTCTCTAGAAACTGGTCAACAAATGCTAGAGCGTGAAGGGCTATTTTCTAGTGTGCAGGCGGAAATCCAGGCTGACTTGTATAAATTGCGTCCCTATCGGATTTTAGAATTGCTGGCATTAGCTGAAGACAAAGTTGAGCAACGACAACAAGGCTTGGCATTTTTGCATGAGGTGTTAAATGAGCGCGGTGGAATTGATGGCAGTGGTAATGATCAATCGGGTCTGAATGTAGATGATTTCTTGCGCTTTATTCAGCAATTACGCAACTATTTAACGGTTGTAGAACAGCATCAGCTCTTTGAAGTGGAAAGCAAGCGCCCTTGTGCTGTTGCGAGTTACTTGACAGTTTATGCGCTCATAGCACGGGGATTTAGTCAAGGTCAACCGGCTTTAATCCGTCAGGCTAGGCAAATGCTGATGCGGTTAGGAAAGCGTCAAGATGTGCATTTAGAACAAGCTTTGTGTGCTCTGCTACTGGGGCAGACCGAAGAGTCCACCCGGGTTTTAGAACTAAGTCAAGAATACGAAGCTCTGGCTTTTATTCGGGAAAAATCCCTGAACTCTCCGGACTTGTTACCGGGGCTATGTTTGTATGCGGAACAGTGGTTAAAAGATGAAGTATTCCTGCACTTTCGAGATTTATCTAAGCAGCAAGCCTCGCTCAAAGATTATTTTGCTAACCAACAGGTGCAAGCTTATTTAGAGGCGCTACCTACTGACGCAGTAACTACTGATCAATCCCCTGTGATCAATCGTCAGTCTTTTTCCCTGGATACCCGGGAGAGCGCTCATTCCAGTGGTGTTTCTTTCAAATTTACTCAAGGTCAAACAGCTAATGTGGATTTGTTACAAATCCCAGAGCATCATAGACAGGAACATCCTCACTTCACCCCAACTGGTGGGAACGCCCGGCCAGATAAATTTTCACGTAGTACTAAATCAAACTATAATATAAGTAAAATTCCGGTGAATGAACCTAGAGCCAAAGCGGTGAAACATCATCCCCATGGTGCTAGTAAGTCCACGCCTGAAGTCAAAAAGCGGCGGAGAAGAAAGCCGCGTCAACCTGTCAACCGGGGTTATCCTCAAAGGCAAACTGGGTTGATTCCCACTAAGATGGTAAAAAAAAGACTTATTTTGACTGTCTTTGGTTCTTTGGTAGGTATCTTACTGATTTGGCTGTTAGTTTCTACGACCTTTGGATGGGTAAAAAATTTGTTATTCCCGGAGCCGATTTTGTCAGGGGGACAGTTGTCTGTACAACTCAATGAACCACCAATCGATATCCCCGACCCAACTAGGGAGTTGGAACCCCCAAAAGGTTCTCTGAGTGATGCTATGGCCCAAGAAGTGATTCAAACTTGGTTATCTACTAAATCTGAGGCTTTGGGTCCAAGATATAACCTGGATGGTTTACCACTGATTTTAACAGATACGATTATTTCTCAATGGCGGGGGCTTGTGCAACAGGAGAGGTCACAGAATCGCCATCGGACATATCACCACACTGTGAATCTGGAATATGTTGATCAAAAATCGGATCGGGCTTTAGTGGTGGCTAGGGTCAGGGAGGTAACACAGTTCTATCAATTAGGACAGATCAGAAATTTTAAGGATGAAACTTTGCGGGTGCGATACTCTTTAATTCGACAAGGGGATAGGTGGCGCATCGACGGTATGTCAGTGATTAATTAGATTGGTTTGACTGACCTGCACTAAAATTACTCAGTTAAGCGCAAATGTCAAGAGTCCATGACATTGCTTCTATGGTCTCCTACTCGATTCAGCCAGTTTGTCATGATTTCATGACAATTCGATCCCCAAACAGTTGATAAATGGGTAGAACCGGCAAAACAACGCCTGTAACCCCCTTGATTCCTACCCGGGTTTACTGCTTAATATTTAATTAATAAAAAAAGTAATCCGATCCCAAAGAAATGCTGATCATGGCATCATCTAGGAATCGAAAGGCTAAAAAACTAAAAAGTTAACAACTGGGCAAAACCAGAAGTCGGGAATCAGAAACTCATCTGGGACAGATAAGATTTGATTTTATAGGAAATTATATCACCCAGGTAAGTCATTTACCTTACAAACTACTGGAGTCCAAAATTATGGCAAAAGAACGCCCACCACTAGAGGAGATGACACTCAGGCAACTACGTAAAGTTGCCAGTGAATATAGCATCTCCCGCTATAGCCGCATGCGTAAATCTCAGCTGCTGGCAGCAATTCAGGAAGTTCAACACAGTAAAGTATCCCTTAATCCAACTCGTTCACTGGAGGCGCAGGAAACCGTGGAAGCAGCAAAATTTGAATTAGGTCAAGAAGATCGTACTGGTGGTTCTCTGGCTGATGTTGATGAAGGAATCGCCGACCTACCACAAGGTTATGGTGAAAGCCGGATTGTACTGTTACCCCGTGATCCTCAATGGGCTTATGCTTACTGGGATATTCCCAATGAACATAAGGCGGAACTACGACAACAAGGGGGACAACAACTAGCACTGCGCATCTACGATGTTAGCGATGTGGATCTTGACCTTCAACGTCCTCACAGTATTCAAGAGTACCCCGCCGACGAACTGGCAAGAGAATGGTATATTCCTATTCCAGTAAGCGATCGCGATTATGTGGTAGATATTGGCTACCGTACTGCTGACGGTCGTTGGTTAGTATTGGCACGTTCTGCAAGAGTCCACATTCCTCCTGTTTATCCATCTGACTGGATTGAAGACGCTTTTGTGACTGTCAACTTTGAAGAAGACCTGCGGGGTAAAACTGTTTACGAATTAGTTCCCCCTGGGAAGAAAGTTGTGGCTGCTGTGGAAGATAGCAGTAACGCTATATACGAGCAAATTTTCGGCTTGGCTGAGTCTGCTGAAGCTCAACGGGTTGCTGGTTCTCTGTTCGGTTCTATGCAGCAAGTACCTAGTTCTGCAGGTCCCCAAGAGGCTTTGAGTTCCTATGTTTTCCCCTCTGGTGTGGGTATGTGGGCTGTCCCCACTATGTCCGGTTTAACCATGTCTGGGGTAGGTATGTCTGGGGTAGGTATGTCTGTCGGTGCTGTACCAGTGCGTCCTCGCAAGTTCTGGTTAGTTGCTGATGCGGAGTTGATTGTTTACGGTGCTACTGAACCGGATGCTACTGTGACTATTGGTAACCGTGAAATTAAACTCAACCCTGATGGTACGTTCCGCTTCCAGATGTCTTTCCAAGATGGTTTAATTGACTATCCCATTGTGGCTGTAGCTGCTGATGGTGAGCAAACAAGGTCAATTCAAATGAAGTTTAATCGTGAGACTCCATCACGGAATACTAATACTAAGGATGAGGCTGTTTTAGAATGGTTTAGCTAAGTTGCCGTTTGAGAATGGTTTAGCTAAGTGTCTGATGATTATAAGGTGCTATTTTTTTTTCAAATTTTAGGTTCTTACCCGCTATATGGAGTTTATAGCGGGTTTTGTTTGTCTTGGAGGTCCAGATGTAGCCCATTGATGGAAGTAAAAGAGTTTGTGCTACCCAAAACAAAATTTTCTGATGTCAGACTTATCCTTTATTTTTGATCATCATTACCTTGACAATATTATGGGCTGTTTCATCTGGAATTGCTAAAGACTTCCACAAATAATTTAAAAGGTCTTCTTCTTCTTTAGTTACTTCACCATCTGCTAACGCCAAGTCTGTAGCTACAGCAAAAGCGGTTTCATATAAGTCATGGGGAAGAGAGGAAACTGCCAATTTAATAAAGCCATCAAATCCTTGGCGTTTGATGAGTGAGCACAACTTGTCAAACATCCTCCTTAGCACTTCATTGGGGTAGCTACGAAACAAATGCATTCGGTTTAAAGTTGCCATCATTGTATGAGCTTCTTCGTCTGTTAAGTAGCCATCAGCAGCAACAGTCGCCAAAGTAATAGCTGCAAATGCTTCCGCAGGTCCCAAGACGGAATTATTTTGTGTTTGCAGATTAGAATTATTTCCGAATAAACCCATAATAGGAAAGTTTTCTCCTGGTAAATATGGTTATTATAAGCACCTTTAAAGTCAATGGCAATAGTTTTTGATGTCAAATATTCGTAGTTGATAGTTGAAAAATGGCACATAAAAATAAGATTTACGTTGAGTATAAATTCCATGAATTATGTCATCTATCAAAAGATAGATATTTAATTTTGTTTTAGGGAGTTAAAAGAAATCTCTTCTGGGCAAAAATCAGAACTAACTAACATACAGGAGCCAAAAAAAGCTGGGTTTATGGTGGAGTTCCCACACAGAAGATAAAAAAAACCCAGCAAAGTTAATGCTGGGTTTAGAGGATGTTTGTTAAGTCATGATTAGTGTATCGAATATTATTTGACCCCACCCCCTTCCTTACAAGGTTAGGTTTTTAATATGATCTGTGAAGGCAAGACCACCGAAGACAAGGAAGGAAAGTGGACAAGGAAGATTTTATCCGGACAATGGTCTTTTAAGGGGCTA
>NZ_JAQMUH010000077.1:0-4701 GCF_028331025.1 Anabaenopsis arnoldii
AACCAAGCAATGATAGCGGTAGTCTTTCTTGTAAATCTTAACTTGAGAAATATCGCGTCTGGCTAAGGCGTGCAAGTCTACTAAGGGATAACCGCTCCCATGCTCCCGTTGAAGTAGAAAGTAAAGTCTAGCTTTGTCTATGTTTTATATAGCAGCGCATAATAGCAACCGGTCAAGGAATTTTATTGTATGAGTGAAACAGACATTTTTGGAAAGGTGAAAAAAATTGTTGTGGACCAACTAAGTGTTGAAGAGGACAAAATTAAACCAGAGGCTAGTTTTGCCGATGATCTAGGAGCTGATTCCCTAGATACGGTGGAATTGGTGATGGCATTGGAAGAAGAATTTGATATCGAAATACCCGATGAAGCCGCTGAGAAAATTACTACCGTTCAACAGGCGGTAGATTACATCAACGAACAAGTTGCTGCATCGGCTTAAATAGCCATTGGGAATTGGGTACTGGGTATTTAGTACTGGTAATAATTAGATATGGAGCAAAATCTTCTCAATTAACTATTATCGGGTTTATGACCATACCTGCTTCCCAGTACCGAGTCCCTATTTTTGCAGCTTTCTCGCCAATTTTAACTGAGAAATGACAGATTATAAACGTAACCGTGTTGTTGTAACTGGTGTTGGCGCGATTACACCTATTGGTAATACACCAGATGAATATTGGGAAGGATTGTTAAGCGGACGTAATGGCATTGACAAAATCACATTTTTTGATGCGTCTAGCCATGATTGTCGCATTGCTGGTGAAGTGAAAAACTTCGATCCCCTTGCTTATATGGATCGCAAAGAAGCCAAGCGGATGGATCGGTTTTCCCAATTTGGGGTATCCGCTGCTAAACAAGCTGTATCTGATGCCAAGTTGGTGATTAATGAACTCAATTCTCAGCAGGTGGGAGTGATAATTGGCTCCGGCGTTGGTGGGTTGAAGGTGATGGAAGACCAGCAAACAATCTACCTCAACCGTGGACCTGATCGCTGTAGTCCCTTCATGATTCCCATGATGATCGCCAATATGGCGGCGGGATTAACGGCGATTCACACCGGTGCTCAAGGTCCTAATTCCTGCTCTGTGACCGCCTGCGCTGCCGGTTCTAATGCCATTGGTGATGCTTTTCGCCTAATTCAAAATGGTTATGCTCAGGCGATGATTTGCGGGGGATGTGAGTCGGCAATTACCCCTTTAGGTGTGGCTGGATTTGCCGCAGCTAGGGCCCTTTCCACTCGCAATCATGACCCGGCTCATGCTTGTCGTCCTTTCGATCGCGATCGCGATGGCTTTGTTATGGGTGAAGGTTCGGGTATTCTGATTCTAGAATCACTAGAACACGCCTTGAGTCGTGGTGCTCGCATTTATGCCGAAATGGTGGGCTATGGGATGACCTGTGACGCTTACCACATGACCGCCCCAGTACCAGGGGGAGAAGGTGCGGCTAGGGCTATGCAATTGGCTCTCAAAGATGGTGGACTCACCCCGGAAATGGTTAGCTATATTAATGCTCATGGGACTAGCACCCCGGCTAATGATTCTACAGAAACTGCGGCTATGAAAACGGCTTTGGGCGAGCATATCTATAAAGTCGCTGTCAGCTCTACCAAGTCGATGACCGGTCATCTTTTGGGCGGTTCGGGAGGTATTGAAGCAGTAGCGACTGTGTTAGCGATCGCTAATGATCAAATTCCCCCTACTATAAATTTAGAAAACCCCGACCCAGAGTGTGACTTAGATTATGTCCCTAATCACAGCCGCGCTCAAAAGGTTGATGTGGCACTATCTAACTCTTTTGGCTTCGGTGGTCATAATGTCACACTGGCCTTTAAGAAATATGTCTAAAATTCTCCAGGTTGCCGTTTTTGGCCTCTCCTGAGTTGATTTTCTGCGAAAGTATCACAAACATCCTTCATTGCTCAATCAATGGTTCAGCATGACCTAATGATGGCGGTGATTTATCAGTAGAATCTCAGGAGATCCCGTTTGTCGATCAACCATAGGGAATGGGATGATAAACATACTTACTGTGGGACAATTTGAATGAATGCTCAGTTAACAGGCTGAACTCATAACACTGATCACCTATAACTGTTAATTGTTCAAATTCACCACAGGGAGAAAAGAACTTCCAAGAATGCTAACCCGTCGTTAAATATCAGAAATTATGGCTGTTGCAACCCAATCCCTCGAAGAACTTTGTATTAACTCTATTCGCTTTTTGGCGGTTGATGCCGTAGAAAAAGCTAAATCGGGACATCCAGGATTACCCATGGGGGCGGCTCCTATGGCTTTTGTCCTCTGGGATCGCTTTATGCGATTTAACCCCAAAAATCCTAAGTGGTTCAACCGCGATCGCTTTATCTTGTCTGCGGGTCATGGCTCCATGTTGCAATATGCCCTGCTTTACCTGACAGGCTATGATAGTGTCAGTATTGAGGATATTAAGCAATTTCGTCAATGGGGGTCTAGGACCCCAGGCCACCCAGAAAATTTTGAAACCCCTGGGGTAGAAGTCACCACCGGTCCCCTGGGTCAAGGAATTGCTAATGGTGTGGGTTTGGCGATCGCCGAAGCTCATTTGGCTGCTAAATTCAATAAACCTGATGCCAAAATTGTTGACCACTATACCTATGTAATTTTAGGTGATGGTTGCAACATGGAGGGTGTATCTGGTGAGGCGGCTTCCTTTGCGGGTCACTTGGGCTTAGGCAAACTGATTGCATTGTATGACGACAACCACATCTCTATCGATGGTTCTACTGATGTAGCCTTCACAGAAGATGTATCAAAACGATTTGAATCTTACGGTTGGCACGTCCTACACGTTGAAAATGGAAATACGGATTTAGAGGCTATTGCCCAAGCAATTGCAGCCGCCAAAGCCGTCACCGACAAGCCCACCATGATTAAGGTAACCACCACCATCGGTTATGGTTCCCCCAACAAGGCTAATACTGCTGGTATTCACGGTGCCGCTTTGGGTGGAGATGAGGTAGCATTAACCCGCAAGAATTTGGGCTGGGAACACGAACCTTTTGTAATTCCTGAAGATGTTCTTGATCACACACGCAAAGCTGTAGAACGTGGCGCAGGTTACGAAGCTGAGTGGACTAAGACATTTGCTGATTACAAGGCTAAATACCCCCAAGAAGCCGCAGAGTTTGAACGTTACCTCAATGGTACACTGCCCGCCGGTTGGGAGCAAGTATTGCCTACCTACACCCCCGAAGATAAAGGACTACCTACCCGTAAACACTCGGAAACTTGCCTCAATAAATTGTCAGCGGTTTTACCTGAGTTAATTGGTGGTTCTGCGGATTTGACCCACTCCAACTTAACTGAACTCAAGGGTAAGGGCGACTTCCAAAAAGGAGCATACCAAAACCCCAACATTCACTTTGGTGTTCGGGAACACGCTATGGGAGCAATTTGTAATGGTATAGCTCTTCATGGTTCGGGATTAATTCCCTACGGTGCTACCTTCTTGATTTTCACAGATTATATGCGGGCGGCTATCCGTTTATCTGCTCTGTCTAAAGCTGGAGCAATTTGGGTGATGACTCACGACTCCATTGGACAAGGTGAAGATGGCCCCACACACCAACCTATAGAAACTCTGGCTTCCCTGCGTGCTATTCCTAACCTGACTGTATTTCGTCCCGCAGATGGTAACGAATGCTCTGGCGCGTACAAGGTGGCGATTGAAAGAGCCAAGCAGAATGATCCGACTCTGCTAGCTTTCACCCGTCAGAATGTTCCTAACTTGGCAGGTACTTCAGTTGAGAATGTGGCTAAGGGAGGATATACAGTAGTAGACTGTGAAGGTACACCAGATATTATCTTGATCGGTACTGGTTCTGAATTGAGTCTGTGTGTAACCGCATCTGAGAAACTCACCGCAGAAGGTAAAAAAGTCCGCGTTGTTTCTATGCCTTCTACCGATTTGTTTGATGAGCAAGAAGCAGCTTATAAAGAGTCTGTTCTACCTAAAGCTGTAACTAAGCGGTTGTCTGTAGAAGCTGCTGCTAGTTTCGGTTGGCATAAATACGTCGGTAGCGAAGGTGATACCGTGAGTATTGACCGCTTTGGCGCTTCCGCTCCCGGTGGTGTTTGTATGGAGAAATTTGGCTTTAGCGTTGATAACGTATTGGCTAAAGCTAAGGCTTTATTGGGTTAAGCAATATTATTTCAGCTTTTTTGGGGTAGGCTCAAGGGTCTACCCTTTTTTTAAACTCCAACTCCAAAACCCAGTGATAAGTATCCATCACCCATCTCATATTCAAGCGATCGCTAGTGGGGTATCTTTGGAGGGGTGCAAGATCCCCGACTTCTCACATAATTGGCATAGTCTAGTATAATTTGGCCAGAAGTCCGGGATCTGTGTGACGAGAAAATCATGTATGTGATCATACTCTAGACCGCCAATAAACCTTTGCGTACCTTTGCGCCAACCTTTGCGCCCTTTGCGTTTAACAACAGATAGTGGATATAAACGAATAGATGATAGATCACATGGGGGGTTTTATCTCTACCCTAGGGTAGATGACAAACTTACAGTTATTCTAACTTAAAGTTATTTACACTTGTATAAATTTTAATAAACTGTCTGCTAAATTACTGTCTGCTATCCTCTATATTGAAATTTCTGCCCTTGTATATCCCCTAGTTTCCCCATGTCCAGACTTTTGATTAGC
>NZ_JAQMUH010000004.1:0-3843 GCF_028331025.1 Anabaenopsis arnoldii
GCTGTAGGTTTTCTTGACCACCATAAATGGAGTGTGGAAGGATGTCCGTGTCTGATGGATTTTTCCCTGGCTGATTCTTGGTTGATGGCTTCTAGGGGTAGGGCGACTTCGATTAATTTTTTTATCATCAGA
This sequence comes from Anabaenopsis arnoldii, assembly GCF_028331025.1. Classification (NCBI taxonomy): domain Bacteria; kingdom Bacillati; phylum Cyanobacteriota; class Cyanophyceae; order Nostocales; family Nodulariaceae; genus Anabaenopsis; species Anabaenopsis arnoldii. The sequence continues at coordinate 133 of NZ_JAQMUH010000004.1, forward strand.
GTAACCAGGGAATACTAGGGAATACTTATGATATTAATTTACCTCATGGGATGGTGAATGGGGATATTGGGTGAAGTATTTCCACAAAATGATTAATTGTATTGAAGAAATGTTGAAATTTTTAGCATATGGAGATTGACGCTACCAATAGGCTAAACTAAGAAAGTACAACAATATTCCCTGTTCCGGTGTTCCCTGTTCCGGTGTTCCCTGTTCCCTGAAACTAAACAACTTTGTACCTCACGAGCATGGGAAATGCTATATTTTGAGGCTTTCTCAATCTGCTGGGTAAAGTATGTTTCTTGATGTTTGAGTTGTTGAGCCAATTCTAATCCTTTTTCAAAGGCTATGAGTGCTTGGGAATAGTCCTGAGTTTGTAAATACAATTGACCCATTTGATCATAAGCCGCCATCATGCCATAATAATTCATGGCTTGCTCTTGGGTTTCTATTAAAATTTGGCTGACTTGTAAAGCTGCGTCTGTTTGTCCTTGGTCAATATATAAAGAAATTATTTTTTGTAAAGCTTCCCCAGCCCGAACATATTGCCGCGATTCCATGGCTATAATATAAGCTTGTTGATAGTTGTTGAATGCTTCTGTGAGTAAACTAGGATTTTTTTGGGCGAGGAGTTGATAATTAGTGCCGATGGCGAGTTGCAATTCTGGTATTTTGGTCAGGTTATTTTCCTGTTGGTAAATTTTTACTATTCTCTGGAGAGTATCTATCGCTGCTTGGGGTTGTTGGTGCTGCTGGTATATATAACTTAGCTGTTGCAGATATACTAACTCCCTGGCGCGATCGCCCTGGTTAGCAGTTAAATTGAATAATTGCTCATAGGTGGCCGCAGCTTGGGGATAATCAAACCAACTCAAATGGAGTTCGCCAATTGTGGTTAGGGTTTGCAATACTGCTGCTGTATCTTGTTGCTGTTGTACTACTGTTAAAACTTGCTCATAGGCTTGTAAAGCTAATTTAGGCGATCGCACTTGCTGGTATGCTTCACCGAGCGCTCGCATTAATTCCCAATCAAAACCCTTAGCTTTTTGGGCTGACTGCTGGATAGTTTGCAGCCGCTGTGTAATATATCTTACTTGCTCCCCGTCATTTTCACCCCATGCGATCGCACCAAACCGGGACAAGGCTTTTACTTCAGCGAATACACCCAAATAGCGGCGTAACCGTATTTCCCGGTTCCAAATCGCAAAAGCTCCTGGTTGGTCTCCCCCTTGTAATTTAGCTGTAGCTTCCTGATTCAAAGCATCTAAAGCCCTCTCTAAGTTTTCCCGTTGTGGGATAGTTAACTGCTGTTTATCCCTCAAAGGCGGTAGCAGTGGGTCAGGTGTGGTAAGTTCTAGGGGATTGGGCGTAAATTGAGCCTGTGCTAGGGTAACCGCAGTATGAAACTGACAGAGGATAACTAGACTAACAGTAATATACAAGTGCCTGAGCATCGATAATTTACCTCAGATGTGATCATCCCAAGCCTTAAAATAAAGCTAGATAATTTAAATTAACATCTGTAATTACTAATTCCATGGATCTTACCACCTTAGCCCGCTGGATGGCGGCTGATTTTAGTAATCAAGCACAAGCCTTTGAAAATCCGCCTTTTTTTGCCCATATTCGCGTGTGTATGCGCCCCCTACCTGTAGAATTATTATCAGGGGTGAGTTTATTTGTCGAACAAGCCTATGATTATATGATCAATGACCCCTACCGTGTGCGGGTGTTAAAATTGGTCAACGCTGGCGATCGCATCGAGATTGAAAACTACACCGTCAAATCAGAAGAAAATTTTTATGGCGCATCCCGTGACCTCCCACGCTTACAAACTTTAACTAAGGACTGCTTAGAAAAGCTACCAGGATGTAATATGATTGTAGAGTGGTCTGGTAACAGCTTCAAAGGTAAGGTAGAACCCGGTAAAGGTTGTATTGTTTTTCGTAAGGGACAAAAAACCTACCTAGATAGTGAATTTGAAATTGACGAACACAAATTTATCAGCCTTGACCGAGGACGGGATTTAGACACCAACCAACATATTTGGGGTTCTGTCGCAGGTCCATTTTACTTTGTCCGTCGCCAAACTTTTGCCGATGAGGTAATATAGGTAACACAAATATAGTTCAATTAAGATACTGTAGCAACTAACTCCAATGGCTGGAAATAAGGAACTCTTTCTACTGTAGTTTCCCACATCCCATTGGGGTAGAGTTTTAACAACCGAAAACCCGGGTATTTTGAGTCAATCATCAAAGTAGGGCTTTGGGTGCGGAACTGTAATCCCGTCGAGGGAGTACCGAGGTAGTGAACTTGGCCGCGTTGACGTTGAAATTCCTGATGGATGTGACCAAATAAGACTAACTTCACCTGGGGATGGCGATCGAGAACAGCAAATAATTCTTGGGGATTTTGCAAACTGCTATGATCTAACCACGGTGAATTGACTGCAAAAGGGGGGTGATGTAGCGCCACTAAAGTGGGATGATCTCCCAATATTGTCAACTCACGGTTGAGCCGATCAAGAGTTTTACCCGAAAGATAACCATGGCTACAACCGGGAACACAAGAATCTAGTAAAATAAAATTCCACCCACCCCGCTTAAAAGACTTGCGCCGGGAAATCATCCCCATATTTAAGATATTATCCATGGCGATCGCACAGTCATTATTTCCCGGTAACCAATAAACAGGTATTCGTAGTGGGTTCAGCAGACTTTGGAGATTGTCATAAGACTGAAGATTACCATCCCCAGATAAATTTCCCGTCACTAGCAGTAGATCAAGTTCATTCCCGAATGCGTGTAATTTGTCTACAATAGCCTGGAAAGACTTTATAGTAGGCATTCCCAGCATTTTATGATTTTCCGAGCCAAACAGATGTATATCTGTGATTTGGACAATTGACATGGGAGATACTTGATTCATTTTCACTGATTATCATATTTGCTGAATATCTGATTCTGTCTTGGCAGTAACTCACCCGGGTCATACTGATCTTTAATGTCACCATAGAACTAAAAACCATCAATCAACATGGAATTTATCAAAATCTCTGAATTTTTATCCATCTTAAGAGTGAAATTGTATTTTTTTTTGTATTTTAAGTCACGCATATTTGCCAGAAATTCATCAATTCCTCACACTTTCCCTATATATCTTTATCTCGCCTTACGATCTCCTGGGGTGTTAAAATGCCATTAACCACTAAATTCCCTCAACTTGAGAAAAATTTCCTCAGACGTATGGCGTAAATTTGTGGAATGTGTTATCATCAGCAAATATGAATGCGGCGACATAGCCAAGTGGTAAGGCAGAGGTCTGCAAAACCTTTATCCCCCGGTTCAAATCCGGGTGTCGCCTTCAAGAAGAATAGAGATTAAAAAACTCGGAGGTATGATATTATCTCCCACCGAGCATTTTTATCTATTTGTCAGTGTACCTGAGAGGTATGATATTATCTCCCACCGAGCATTTTTATCTATTTGTCAGTGTACCTGAGCTGAGAGGCGACATAGATTTTTTTACTCCCTATTCCCAGCCCTCACCAATATGAAAGTGATGGGGATAGCCCATCACTATTGAGGAAATCAACTTACTTACTACACCAGAGTAGTTAACTGCTCTAAGTGGTTTTGTATCTGCGCCAAGTCGCGGGTAGCATCAGGAGAAAGGGCTTCATGAGTTAATGCGTCTCCTGGGAAAGTA
>NZ_JAQMUH010000078.1:0-8151 GCF_028331025.1 Anabaenopsis arnoldii
TAACTCGGCAGTAGCAGACAATGGAAGTTCTAGCTGCACCACGGAGGTAGGATTCAACGTGAAAAAGTCTTTGTCCTGCTTCGTTTTTGATGCTTTCAATCTTGCCATTGTCTGCGTACTTCCTTAAAGTGTTTGGGTGCATTCCCAGTTGTTTGACTGCTTCTCGTAGTGGTAAATAAGCCATACCACTATCTGAGCATTTATGAGCATATGTAATCTATTATTAGTAAATAACTAGCTATTGGCTAACCCTCCAGCCCAATGGTGGTTCAATCATGGTTTGGTCTGACTTACCCACAGCAGCGCCGGGCTTATCGAAAATCTTCACGGTGCTGGCTTGGGGGCCTTCTTCGCCCATTTCTTCGGCAAAATGGACTGCGGTACCAATTTCTAAACGTTCAAATTCGTGATGTAACACACTATTGCGGTGAAAGTAAATTTCTCGGCCTTCTAAAGTTCTTAAGAAGCCATAGCCCCTATCTTTAAAGAGTTTGGTAACTAGTCCCGTTGCTTCCTGAAATTGTTCCTGATTATGACCTCGTAGCTTACCACCTTGGCCGTTACGCTCATATTGCAGTTGGTTGAGTTTAACTAGTTGCTGACGAGCGGCGTTAAAAGTATCGCGGATGACTGCATCTAATGGGTCATACTGAATACCCTCTCCCGGATTTCTTTCTGCCACAAGTTCGTGACCGGGGGGTACGGTGATATCAATGCGCACGCGATATGGTGAACCACTGCGGGGGCGGTCATGTATTTTTTCAATGGCAATATGGCAGCTACTGATGTGATCGCAAACACTCTCTAATTTAGCGATTTTCTCATGAATTAGGGTATCAATTGCATTGGTTTTCTCAACATTGCGATAAGTAATTTCTGGTGGTACTTTCATATGTTTGTCACGCTTGGGGTAAACCTAGGTACCAATAGATAGTGGTTGATAGCTAGTTTCAGCTTGGAAAAGCAAATCGCGGACTTGCTCATCTGTAGTTTGGGGAAAGTCTTCGTACCATAGACCAACACTATAAAAGGGGTCAGGTGTGGCAAGGCAGATGATCTCGTTGACGGCGGTTTGTAACTCTTTGCAAGTGGCGGCAGCACCAACGGGTACAGCAATAACTATTTTGGCAGGGTGCTGTCGCCGCACGGATGCTACCGCAGCCCACATAGTGGCACCTGTAGCTAACCCATCATCTACCAAGATGACTATGCGTCCTTCTAAATCAGGGTCAGGGCGATGGCCTCTATACAGTAGTTCTCGACGTTCTAATTCTCGTTCTTCTTGCGCCGCAACTCTAGCAATTGTTTCTTCGGATATCTTCACCAAATTGATAATATATTCGTTAATAATCCGCACGCCACCAGATGCGATCGCCCCCATTGCTAGTTCTTCTTGTTCAGGCACACCCAATTTACGCACCACCAGCACATCTAAGGGAGCATTTAACCCTTGAGCAACTTCAAAACCTACGGGTACACCGCCTCTGGGCAGAGCTAACACCATGACATCTGTAGTGTTAGCATAGTCTGCTAATTCTCGGGCCAACATTTGACCTGCTATTGTGCGATTTTTGAATAGCATGGTATTACTCTCCTGATATTTGCCTCAGAATTGAGGTTTTACTGGACTTTTCCCCTCAAAGAAAAGTCGAAATTCTGACTGATCAACAGCTGGCATTTTTCCTCCCGATTTGGTTGAGTCTTTCAGTGGTAATGGTGACCACTAACAGTCATCAAGTCTTGCTAGTGTTTCTGAACTGATCATAGAAAGCTAGACCTGGCATGACCTCTGACTAACGACGCGACATCAACAATCTACTGATCTATCTAATGGAGGAGAAAAAAATAGAACCTCACCCCCAATTCCTTTCCTTAGTAGGGAAAGGGAGACTTTGAGACAAGTCAAAGGTGGGGTGAGGCCAAAAACCAGATTACTGTGTTACTTAATTCATATTCCGGCGCTAATGTCGGCCATCGGGAGAGTATTAAACATTAGCTTACGGACGCTCTTCAATCACACGGTCAATTAAGCCATATTCTTTAGCTTCAGCAGCAGACATGAAAAAGTCCCGATCCATGTCTTTTTCAATCTTGGCTAAAGGTTGACCAGTATTCTGAGCATAGATATTATTTAGCTGGCTACGAATCCGCAGAATTTCTCTGGCTTCGATTTCGATATCACTGGCTTGGCCACGGGTTCCGCCGGAGGGCTGGTGAATCATAATCCGAGAATGAGGTAATGCCATGCGCTTACCCTTGGTTCCGGCTGCGAGCAGGAATGATCCCATGGAGGCTGCTAGACCTACACAAATTGTCACCACATCTGATTTGATGTGTTGCATGGTGTCAAAAATGGCCATGCCAGAGGTTACCATACCACCAGGGGAATTGATGTATAAATAAATATCCTTACCTGGATCGTCTGAATCCAGATATAGCATTACCGCAATAATTTGGTTAGCAATTTCATCATCAACATCTCGGCCTAGGAAAATAATCCGCTCCCGGTAAAGGCGATCGTAGATGCTAATCCAGTCTGTATATTGTCCTCCGGGCATCCGGTAAGGAACTTTAGGAACACCTATAGGCATATTCGTTACTCCGCTTGTAATTAGTCATTGGTTATGAGTGATTTACCAAGGTAAATCACTACCTGTGTTACTTAGAGAACACTGGCAGGTAATGGGGGATTGGCGAGTTCCTCTTTTTCAAAAACTCGGTCAATTAAACCATACTCCTTAGCTTCATAGGGAGTCATGTAGAATAGCCGATCCATGTCTTTGGTAATTTTTGCTGGTGCCTGTCCGGTGGTGTGGGATAGAATATCTACCATTGCCGCTTTGTTGACCAAAACTTCTTTTGCCCGAATTTGAATATCCGTTGCTTGACCTTGGGCGTAGCTCTTAGGTTGGTGTAGGATAATGGACGAGTGGGGCAAACTGGCGCGACAGCCTTTTGTACCAGCGCTGAGTAACATTGCCGCCATACCCATTGCCGAACCAATACAAATGGTGTGGATGGGGGGCTTGATGTATTTCATCGTGTCATAGATGGCGAAGGCTTCGGTTTCAAAGCCAATGGGTTCGCCACTGTAACCGGAGGTTCCTGTGGAGTTGATATAGATTTTTATCGGCTTCTCTGGGTCGTCTGACTGCAAATACAGCAATTCAGCAATAATCAATTCTGTTACCGCTGGCACCAATGGCATTCCCAGATAGACAATTCTTTCCTTCATCAATAAGGAAGGTAAGTCTGGCGGGGGTGTCCGGTAAAAGTTATCACCGTAATAAGGGGCTTGCACAGCCTTGATGGGGGAATTGTCCATAGCAACTGATCGCCTGAAACTATGCCGTTAACTGTAATACATCCTAACGCGATGTTAGCTGACTTCAAGTGTGGATTTCTCGCTAATTAGTGATTGACCCTGCTTGTTTGCCACTGTTTGATTTTTCCGCAGTGCCGATGTGGCGTTTTGAAGTTATTTTATAGAGATATCCTAACTAAAAATTTTGGGTTATGAAGGTCAATTTACAGCCTATCTTGAATGATGGTAGTTTGGACGCATATCAACCGAGCAGTCAACGTCAGTTGTCTATATCGGTTTCGGCTGTGGCTGAAGCTCAAGACAGTGATATACCACTGAATTTATGCTTAATTCTCGACCATAGTGGCTCAATGTACGGCCGACCTTTAGAAACTGTGAAGCAGGCGGCTAGTAATCTAGTCGATAAACTCAAACCAGGCGATCGCCTGAGTGTTGTTGCTTTTGATCACCGTGCGACTGTGTTGGTATCTAATCAAATGATTACTGACCCACAGCAGATTAAAAACCAGATTCAGAGTTTATCTGCTGGTGGTGGTACGGCTATTGATGAAGGTTTGCGTTTGGGGATTCAGGAGTTAGCTAAGGGAAAGAAAGAAACTGTTTCTCAAGCCTTTTTATTAACCGATGGTGAAAATGAACACGGCGATAATCAACGTTGTTTAAAATTGGCTCAATTAGCCACTAGCTATAATTTAACTTTAAACACCTTAGGATTTGGTGACAAATGGAATCAAGATATTTTAGAAAAAATCGCCGATGCTGGCTTGGGTAGTTTGTCCCACATTCAACGACCCGAACAAGCAGCAGATGAGTTTAACCGCCTGTTTAGGCGTGTGCAAGGGGTGGGATTGACTAATGCTTATTTGCTGATCTCCCTGATGGGTCATACTCGCCTAGCAGAACTTAAACCCATTGCTCAAGTTGCGCCAGAAACCATTGAGTTACCAGTGATCCAAGAAGCAGATGGGCGCTTGGCTGTGCGCTTGGGAGATTTAATGAAGGATGCACAAAGGGTAATTTTGGCTAATATCTACCTGGGACAATTACCACAAGGTCAACAGGCGATCGCTAATCTCCAAGTCCGCTATGATAACCCGGCTCAAAATCAAATGGGTTTATTGACTCCTTTAGTCCCGGTTTATATCCAGGTAACGGGGATGTATCAACCAAAAACTGATGCACGTGTGCACCAGTCTATTTTGGCATTGGCTAAGTACCGACAAACCCAGTTAGCTGAGGCGAAATTACAACAGGGCGATCGCGCCGGTGCTGCTACTATGCTGCAAACTGCGGCGAAAACGGCTCTGCAAATGGGTGATCAAGGGGCGGCAACGGTGTTACAAACTTCTGCTACCAGATTACAATCTGGGGAAGAATTATCCCAGAGCGATCGCAAGAAAACCAGAATTGTCTCTAAAACGGTCTTGCAAGATACTCCTAGCCAATAAAGGTTAAACTACTCTGTAATAAAAATGCCTTTTATTACAGGTAATGCTCAAATTACATACGTATCATTGAAATAGTAAAACTATTGCTGTGGCAGTATCTTTGCCCCATCTTCCACCTGAAACTGATAACCTTGGCTGTATCTTTCTAAACAAAATCGGTGCAGTGGGACTACACCGATAAGGCAATTTAACTTTAGTTCGCCGTGAGATTTCATGCCAAAGCTGAAGCCTGAGGTTTAGCAAAAATCATGCGTCCGGCGGAGGTTTGCAAAGCACTAGTAACCACTACCCGCACCTCACCACCGACATAACTTCTCCCCTCTTCCACCACAACCATTGTGCCATCATCGAGGTAGCCCACTCCTTGAGTGGGTTCTTTACCTTCTTTGAGAATCTTTAGGTCAAGATTATCACCAGGTAAATAAGTAGAACGCACAGCATTTACTAAGTCATTCACGTTCAGAACCGGCACTTTCTGCACGCTGGCTACTTTGGATAAGTTGTAATCATTGGTGAGGAGTGTACCGTTGATTTCTTGGGCAAAGCGGACTAATTTAGCATCGACTGTGGCAGTTTCTTCATAGTCCACAGGGTTAATCAATATCCGATCTGGGTAATCTTTCTTAATGCGGTTGAGAATCTCTAATCCCCGCCTTCCCCGGACTCGCTTTTGGTCTTTGCTAGCATCAGCTACTTGTTGCAACTCCTGCAATACAAACTGTGGTACTAAAATTTGTCCCTCGAGAAATCCGGTTTCTAGGAGAGCTTCAATGCGACCGTCAATAATGCAACTAGTGTCTAAAACTTTGGTACTGGCAGGTTTGAGTGTGCCTTCCACTACCATTGTTTCTACAGTGTTGGGATTAATGAACCGCAATAACCCGCGTCCGTGGGTATCGGCTAAATTCATCCCGGTCACAGCCAGTAAAATACTGCCGACAACGGCTACTAGTGGCTTAATAAAGCCAAAATCCTGGGGAATTGGTAGTAAAAATAATGGCGCTAGCATTAAGTTAGCCAGTAATAGCCCAATAACTAGGCCAATGGCGCGAGTTAAGATCATTTCCAAGGGCATTTCTCGGACTTGTACCTCTAAGCGCCGATATGATGTTTGGAAACGTAGACCCACTGCACCGCCAAGAATAGCGGCAAATACGGCAAAAACCAGGCGTAAAGCGTCTAGGTTTGTGACCCCATCAAGGGAACCGTCGGGTAGTAGTTCAATGCTGTAGAAGCCGATTCCCGCTGCTGCTAGGATGAATGAGAGAATAATAATGGCGTCAATCATAGTTGTCTTGTTTTCCCGCGATTGTGTGACCCAATAAACTCAAGTATTTTTCATCGGTGGGAGAGATTAATCAATATTGACTTACATTAGGGTTTTTAGCAGGTAATATCTGCAAATATTATAACTAAACTGTTTTTTGGGAATATTTTTCATACTTTTGTTGTAAAACGATAAGAAATTGTAAGAAAAACTATTTATTTTCACTGTTTGTCATACTCACTGGGGTTGATTAGTTCTTACTGACAATGAATCAAAAACTTAATGTTCCTGAAATGGCGAGTGCTGCATATGTACACATTCCCTTTTGCAGACGGCGGTGCTTTTATTGTGATTTTCCTGTGTCTGTGGTGGGCGATCGCCTGCGGGGCGAAACATCTGGTACTATATCCCAGTATGTGGAGGCTCTATGTCGGGAAATTGCCATGACTCCCACTGGTCAACCTCTGAAGACAATTTTTTTTGGTGGTGGTACTCCTTCTTTACTATCAACAAAGCAGTTACAACAGATATTAGCAACGCTGGAAAAACATTTGGGAATTGCTGCTGGTGCAGAAATTTCTATGGAAGTAGACCCAGGAACCTTTGATTTAGCACATATATCTGGCTATAGCAGCGTTGGTGTAAATCGGGTTAGTTTGGGTGTACAAGCCTTTCAAGCCGAATTATTGCAGTTTGCGGGGCGATCGCATTCTGTTGTAGATATTTTTACATCTGTGGAATTAATTCATCAAGTCGAAATTTCCGAATTTAGCTTAGACCTCATCTCAGGTTTGCCGCATCAGTCTTTAGAACAATGGCAGGATTCCCTAGATCAAGCAGTGGCAATGATGCCTACTCATATATCTATATATGACCTTACCATAGAGCCAGGTACGGCCTTTGGTCGTTACTACAAACCTGGTGACCAGCCATTACCAACCGATGAAACCACAGTCAAAATGTACCAAATGGGGCAAAAAGTTCTCACTGATGCAGGTTATGAACATTACGAGATTTCCAATTATGCCCGACCCGGTCATCAATGTCAGCATAATCGGGTATATTGGGAAAACCGCCCTTATTATGGTTTTGGTATGGGTGCGGCGAGTTATATAGATGGAAAGCGCTTTACCCGCCCCCGTAAGACCAAGGAATATTACCGATGGGTAGATTCTGGGGGTATAATTGATTGTGAAGTGACTCCCCCAGAAGAAGTATTGTTAGAAACCTTAATGTTAGGGTTGCGTTTGGCTGAGGGTGTAAGTTTGGGTATGTTGGTTGGGAAGTTTGGGGAAGATCAAGTCAAAGAAATTTACAAATGTTTACAGCCTTATTTAGATAAGGGTTGGGTAGAAGTTATTGGGGAGAGGTTGCGCTTGTCTGACCCCCAAGGGTTTTTATTTTCTAATGTGGTGTTAGCTGATTTGTTTGAACAGTTGGGTTGAAACCAATAAGGTCTACGACGTGTAACTAATTGTAACTGATTTGCTTAAAGCGATGAAATCTTACTAACTCACCCTATACTAAAAGTAGTTGATTTAATGAAGTCTTGATGCAACATGTCACTCCCAAGGAAGCAGCTAAAATCCTTACCAGGCCATCAACGTCAAGAAGCTTGTTTTGAGGCATTTGATGCCTTTAAACAAGCTCGTAGTCAAGGTGGTAATGCGAAGTTTAAAAGCTGTAAAGCCACAAGCCAAGCTATTCAATTTAAGGTGGGCAATTTCAAAAATGCTACCTGGTATCCGCGCACAACCAAAGGTTTAGGTTTTACCACAATTGGTCAAACTATTCCTGAGCAATGCGAATATGGCACAGAGCTTGTATACCGTCGTGGTAAATGGTTTGGTTGCTTTCCTCAACACAAAGAAACTGTACCTACTGGCAGTGATAGAGTAATAGCAGTAGACCCTGGTAATCGCACTTTCTTAACTGGTTTTGATGGCGAGAATCTCTTAGAGATTGCAACGGGAGACATCGGACGCATACAAAGATTGTGTCAGCACCTTGATAATCTCATAAGTCGTTCTACCAAAACAAGATGCCGTCAACGTAGAAAGATGCGTATTGCTGCTAATCGTGTCAGAGAAAGAATTCAAAATTTAATTAAA